>QCTP01000004.1 GCA_003211115.1 Prochlorococcus sp. AG-673-M19 | reverse complement strand
AAATTTATTTAAAGAGTTTTTAAATACAAGAATTGGGCATATTAAACCACTTAAATAATATAATAGTTTGTAGATAGTAAAATTATTTATATCAAACAAATATAAATTAAGCCATTGATTTTGAACCAATGGAAATAGTATTACTAATAAAAAAATAATGGTTAGCCTCATGAGGCTAAATTTTATTATCAAGGAAAATTTTTTAAATTAAATGTATTTAATCACACTTTTAATAAATCAAAAGTTATTTTTTTAAAAGTTTTATTCTCTATAGTTTCTTTATTTAATAAAATCTCTACTAATTTTTCTAATAAAATTCTGTTTTTAAGGATTAAATTTATAGAATTTTGAAGAGAAATCTTAGTAATATTAATAATTTCATTATCTATTTTAGAGTATGTATTATCGGCTATTATAGATTTGTTTCTTAAAAAACCATCTCCTATTAAAATATCATTATTACTTTCAAGGGATACAGGACCTATTACGGAGAACCCATATTTAGTTACCATTTCTCTAACAATATTTGTTGCATAAGATATGTCGTTAATTGAGCATTGAGTAATTTCATTTTTGCCAAAAACTATTGTTTCAGCAGCCCTACCTGCTAATGCAATTTCTATTTTAGATAACAATAATTTCTTTGAAATTAATCCACTTGATACAGTATCTTCGTCAGGATTGATTTTCGTATATCCTCCTATGTATCCAGATCTCGGAAGAATAGTTATTTTATCAACTGAATCAATACCATTTTTAACTGCAGAAACAATTGCACGACCTACTTCATTATAAGCAATTATTTTTTTCATATTAGGAGAACAAATTACAGAAGTTCTTAGTCCTAACGTAACTTTATCTAGTGCACTTTCTATATGATTATCGCAAATTGAATTAGACTCTTCTCTAGCGCAATGAATAGCGCTTTCATTCATTAAATTTGCCAAGTCAGCCCCTGAAAATCCGACCGTTCTGGTAGCCCAATATGCTAGATCAACATTTTTTGAAAGTGGTTTCGATAAGGAATGAACTGAAAGTATTTTTTTTCTACCTTCTAAATCAGGCAACATGACTTCTATTTTTCTATCAAATCTTCCAGGTCTTAAAAGTGCTGAATCTAATATGTCTGGTCTGTTTGTGGCAGCAATAACAATTATTCCAGAATTATCTGCAAATCCATCTAATTCTGTTAATAACTGATTAAGCGTTTGTTCTCTTTCATCATTACCTCCTCCGATTCCAGAACCTCTTTGTCTACCGATTGAGTCAATTTCATCAATAAATATTATGCAAGGAGATTTTTCTTTTGCCTTTTCAAATAAGTCTCTAACTCTACTTGCACCAACGCCAACAAATAATTCAACAAATTCAGAAGCTGCTATAGACAGAAATGGAACTCCTGACTCACCAGCTATAGCTTTAGCCAATAAAGTTTTACCTGTTCCTGGAGGACCAATTAATAGAACTCCTTTGGGAACCTTTGCTCCAAGATCTAAAAACTTTTTTGGTTGATTTAAAAATGTTATTACTTCTTTTAATTCTTCCGCTGCTTCAGGAACTCCAGCAACATCATCAAATCGAGTGTCTACATCATCAATAGTTACAAATTTAGCTTTATTTTTACCAAAACCTAAAGCTCTAGAAGCAAATTTTGAGGTACTTCTTAAAATTAAAACAATGGCAATTACAAAAATCAAAAAAAGACCAACTGATGCAAACGAATTGGCTGCTGAAGACTCCTTACGGCTATTATTAATAGTTAGATCAACATTATTTTCGGAAGCTTTTTCAAGAATTAGTTGGTCGTTATAAAGGATAGGTACCTTTTCCTTTTTTCCATTCTTGTATAAAACATCTACTTCTCTCTTCCTAGGGAAAAAATATATAGATTGTATGTTGCCTGAATCTATTTCTAATAAAAGATCAGAATAACTTGTACTAGAGTTTGAATATGAGAAATTTGATTTAAAGAACACTAATCTTCAATTAGATATTATTAATAAAGCTTAAAAGCTCAGATTAGGAATTGAGCTATTTAAATCAAATATACTCAAATATTTGGGAGATAACCATTAAAAGGTTATATTATTAAAAGGTTAAAATAAATTAGTATGGCTGTCCCAAAGAAGAAAAAATCAAAAAGCAAGAGAAATCATAGACATGCTGTTTGGAAAAGTAAAGCAGCATTAGCAGCACAAAAAGCTATGTCACTAGGTAAATCTGTTTTAACCGGTAAAGCACAAGGATTTGTATACCCAATTGACGAGGATGAAGAGAGCAGTGATGAATAGCATCTTATTAAGAACCTAATTTAAAGGCCTCAAGTATCACAGCGTAAGTTGCACCTATTCGAACTTTATCAACAATTGACCAAACTATAAAAATATTAGATTTTTTAGAAGGACGAATTCTAATTATTAGCTCAATAACTAATATTATTATTGGAACCATTATTAATTCATTTTTACCTTCAGATATAAATTTCGTTATAAAATTTGCGAACAAAAAATAACCCGTCAAAATAGAAAGGATATTAATAGATTTTGATTTCCAAGAAGAGCTTAAAAAGCCAAATAATAAATTATTAAACTGATCATTAATTTTTGAAAATTTAGTATTTTGCATTTTAAATTGTCATTAAAAATTGATCTAAATAATCACAGTCAACATAATTCCCTTCAAGTTTGGGTCCTTTAACCACATTAGCCTTATGATTTTCATTACCTAAACTATCAATAAAACATTTTAAATCTATATCTTTATCAATAATTGCAGGTATATTTGAAGGAACATAAATAGTTGGAAGTTTAGCCGCTAAAGATGATCTAAGTCCCTGGCTTGAATCTTCAAAAACTACTGATTTATTATATTTTATACCACTCGATTTCATAGCTTTTAAGTATGGCAAAGGATTGGGTTTATGAAATTGAACATCATCACTTGAAATAATAAATTCAAATGGATTAAATTCTTTAAATAATTGATTAGTAATTAAATTAGCTTGTATTTTAGAGCTTGAAGTTACTATAAATTGTCTTACTTTATTTTCATATAATTCTTTTGTTAATCTATAAACTCCTCTTTTAAGAGAAATTACATTATCTTTTTTTACAAAATTTATATAGTGGTATTGTTTTCTTTCATGAACCTTAGTTAATACTTCATTACTTAATGAATTGTTTTTTATTTTTGAATAATAAAAAATCCTATTTTTACCCCCATTTATTTTTAAAAGATCTATGTAAGTAGATATATCCCACTTCCAATTAAGATTAAAATCTTTAAATGCAAAATTAAAAGCTGGTAAATGAGCTTCCAATTCGGTATTAGCAATTGTTCCATCTAAGTCCCAATAAACACCCTCAAGGTAAGTCACTTAGAGTTAAAAAAATTTTTTATTTACGAAAAAAAACTAACGCTATTATTGCTGGTCCAGCCAATGCAACGACGGCTAAAGGTATAAGTGTTGCCATGATAATAATATATAATGTGATACTATTTTTACAAATAAATCTATCAACTGTACCAATACGTTACGAGATTGAATTAAATTATGAAATCCTGGAAATGTATAGAAAATTGTGGAGCGTGTTGTAAGTTTAATTTACCTGAAAGAGAAGATTTATCAAATATATTAACTGCAAACGATATAGCTTTAATAAATTCAATGACTGATAATGACGGATGGTGCAAATATCTTGATAAATCAAACAGTAAATGCATGATTTATGATTCTAGACCTCATTTTTGTCGAGTAAATGAATTCTCAGCCTCGTTTAAAGGATATTTAAAAAATGGTGATAAATTTCTAATAAAATGTTGTACTCAACATATATCTTCAATATATGGAAGAAAAAGTAGACAAATGAAGGCTTTTAAAATCGCTGTTGCAAAAAAATGAATGTAAATTTAGAAAAAAAAGAAAAAAATGACGAAAAAACATTTTCATCAATTTTTATAACAACGTTTACTACTATATTTATTGCTGAATTAGGAGACAAAACTCAAATAGCTACTTTAATGTTATCAGCAGAATCTGGAAAGCCAATTGTTGTTTTTCTGGGGAGTTCATTAGCATTAATAAGTTCTAGTTTGGTAGGTGTATTAATTGGTAAATGGTTATCACAAAAAATATCTCCTAGTAAATTTGCTTTTTTTACTGGATTATTAATGATAATTATTAGTATATTTTTAGCTTATGACATTCTTAAACCATATATATAAATGATTATAAGTTTACTGTTATCTACATTCTTAACAATATTTATTGCAGAACTAGGTGACAAAACACAGTTAGCTACATTAACAATAAGTGGTACATCAAATAAACCTTTAGCTGTTTTTTTAGGTTCCTCAACTGCTCTCGTCTTTGCTAGTTTGTTAGGTGCATCAGCAGGAGGGTCAATATCTAATTTTGTACCTGAAATAATATTAAAATCGATTGCATCTTTTACCTTTTTTATAATTGGTATAAGACTATTCATAAATTCTTTTAATTCTGATGAACAAGATAATAAGGAAAAAGAAAATATTTAGTTTTTTGATAAGAAAGAAAGATATAATATAAAATATAATTTATACAATAAAGTTATAAGGTAATTATGTTTTCAACTTCTTCAATAATTAATAATTTAAACGAAGAAGAAGGCCTGGAATATAAGAAATTATGCAGATTATTAAAAATTTCAAAGAAAGCAGATAAGGATAAATTAGATATAGCATTACGAGCATTAGAAGAACTTGAAATAATAAATAAAAATGATGCTAATGAATATTTGAACGTTCAAGAAAGTAATCATTTAGTTGCCAAAATCAGATGTAGCAGTAAAGGTTATTGCTTTGCAGTAAGAGATAACAATAAAGAAGATATTTACATAAAAGAAAATTTACTAAATTATGCCTGGAATGGAGATAAGGTTCTTGTAAGAATAATTAAAGAAGGTGTTAGAAGAAGATCACCAGAAGGAATAGTAGATTGTATTCTTGAAAGAACCAACCAAATTCTATTAGCAAAAGTTGAAATCATTAAGGATGAAGCATATGGCATACCTATAGACGACAGAATTCTAGCTAAAATAAGGCTTCCAAAAGAAGATGAAAAATATAAATATATTCCTGAAAATAAAAACATTGTCAAGATAGAGATCGACTTATTCCCAATAGGTCAACAAGAAGGTATTGGACATGTTATACATGAATTAAAATTAGAAAATAATGAAAAGTTAGATACCGATTTCGTATTATCAAAAAGTAATATTAATAGAATTGATAAAATTCAAGGGCCAAAACCATCTCTTATAAGTCAAGTACCAAGACTAGATCTAACAAATAAAAATTCATACATGTTTAAAAGTTGGAATGGTGAAAATTCACCAATACTTCCACTTTTTCAAATAGATAGAGATAAAAATAATTCATACAAACTTTGGGTTCACACAAATGCAATTGCCGAACGATTAGATCTAAGCAGTAAGAAATTCCTAGAACAATTCATTGATAGATTTGAATCATTTCCAATATTAAACGAGTGGCAAAACTACCTCAGTGAGGAACTATGCAACGCTTCAAAATTTAATGTAGGTCAAATTAATGAAGCTATTAGCTTATGTATCGATATCAATAGTGAAAATGAAATAACTAACTGGTCATTTCAATTAACAAATATAAAATGTTCCCTAATTGTTGAAAATAAACATATTGATGCTCTTTTAACAAGGAAAAGTAATACAAGAATTACATCACGAATACTTAAACCTATCAAGGACTACATCGATGATTTAGATAAAATAATAGAAATTTCTAAGGTATTCAGAAGTGAACAATTGTTAAATGGAAAAATTGAAATACCTAAGCCAAATAACAACATTAAATCACTAGAAGAATTATTAGTTCACAACCCTGTTGACTTTTCAAAAGAATATTTAGAACCATTTGATAATAACGATATACAAACATACATATCACCCTTACTGCATAAGGCAAATTTAATATGGTTTAATCATTCAAGTAAATATGAATTAAAAAATGCGTCATATATTTCCCAAGAATTAGATTACATAAATGTAAGTGAAATTATTAAAAATTCTGAATTAATTAATAGTGATATTGAGCTTAATGACAATGGAACTTTAACATTCCACCAATTAGTTCAGTTATGCAAGGAGGATAATAAAAAAAGAATTTTGCATAAGATATTAATTAATGTAATAAGAGAAAATGAAGTTACATTAATTACTAAAGACGTGAATAATATTGAATCTAAAAAAATTATTTCACCTTGGACCCTACCCTCATATGACTTTACTAATTTAATTAATCAATATAATATTTATAATATGATAGTTAATGGTAAAAGAAGTAAAAATAGTAATGGAAAAATTATAAATATTATGGATAAAAACTCCTGGGAACAGGTAAATTGGTCTATTTATAATTCATCAATATTAAAAAATATGGACTTAATATTTAATAAAAGTTTAATTGAAAAAATTAATGAATATAAAATTAAAGTAAGACAGTTTAGAACGAATATGATTAATTTAAAACAAGTGAGAAAAGCAGAAAAGCTAATAGGAAATACTTACAGTGGATTAATTATGACAGTTCAAAGTTATGGCTTTTTTGTTGAAATTCCTGAGTTATTCGTTGAAGGTTTAGTACATGTAAGTACTCTTAGTAATGATTGGTATGAATACAGATCAAGGCAAAACTTATTAATTGGAAGAAAATCAAAAAAATCATACAAGTTAGGAGATATAATTGAAATAAAAATCATTAAAGTAGATATCCTTAAATATCAAATAGATCTTGAACTTGTTTAGAGATCAATAGCTAATTAATTCTCAAATTTAATTAAAACAATTCCTAGTATAATTTAAAATTAAAAATGGATTTTAAAAAAAAAGGTATAATTTTAAGTATTTTTTTAATACTAAGTATACTTATCATATTATTAATAAATAATAGGACAAAAACTTCTTTTAGATATTTTATTTGGAATATTGAAGAAGTTAGCGTAGGTAGATTAATAAGTATTTCATTTATTTCAGGATTACTACTGAGTTCTATCTTAACCAAGACACTAGATAATAATGTCAGAAAATATTCCAAAAACAAAGAAGATGATAAAACATACAATGAGAATGATTATTCAGTAAATAGCGATGAAAATAATGGGTCTTTTGAAATGCCACCTGTAAGAGATTTACAAGATACTCAACCTACAATTTCTGTAAATTATAGAGTTATTAAAGATAATGGGGAAAATGAATTAAGTGGTAGAAAACCAAGGTCTCAGAATAGTAAGCATGAAGATGATTGGAACAATAACGATTCGGAATGGTAAAAATATAGTTAATTAGAAAAATCAATAAAAACGAGTATTATGTTTATAATCTCATTTAATTTTAATTTATTTTTATGGAAGAAAATATTGATTCGGTAAAAGAGAATAGAAGTAATGATGAAAATGCTTTAAAAAATGTTCCTACAGAAAATAATGCAAAAGATCAACCAAATTTAATTAATAATAATACAGAAGAAAATGTAGTAAATACTAATAATCAAAATAAAACCAAAGCAGTGAGTAATGAAATTAATAATAAAAAGGTAGAAGCTGCTAGCTTAAAGGAAATAAAAATAAAGCCTAAAAAAGAAATTCCTTTAGAGAAAAAACCTTTTAATGAATTTGTTAATGATCATTTATTACCATCCTTAATAAAAGAATTTAAAGATAGAGGTTTAGAAGTTGAAGAGATTAATCTTAAAAACACCATCAGACCAATTGCAGGAGATAAATGCTGGGTAATTTATTGTGAATTAAAAGACATCTGTAACTTTTGGTTATCATTTGAAAAAGATGATATAAGCTCTTTAAAAAGTATTTCCTTGTGCAAATTTAATCAAAAACCTAGTGTTATTGAATCTTTTTTAATAGATGAAAAAAGAATTACCCTTAAATTGATAATTTCTAGAATTCTGCAAAGATTGAATGGACAAAAATTAATTGGAATTAATTAAATATTAGAAAGAATCACACCTAGTTAACTTTTCCCTCGAAAATGCAAATAATAGTAAATAATAGTATTAATGGAATAGAAAAAGATGTCCCAATCAACTATTGAATCAAAAAATATAAAATCTGTTAACAGAGGAAAAGAAATTGCAAAGGATACGATCTTAACTCCAAATTTCTATACGACAGATTTTGAAGCTATGGAAAAGATGGACCTTTCAATTAATGAAGAGGAATTGGAAGCAATTTGTGAAGAATTTAGAAAAGATTACAATAGGCATCACTTTGTAAGAAATAAAGAATTTGAAGGTGCTGCAGATAAATTAGATCCCAAAACGAGAGAACTTTTTGTAGATTTTCTGGAGGGAAGTTGTACATCTGAATTTTCAGGTTTTCTATTGTATAAAGAACTTAGTAAAAGAATAAAAGATAAAAATCCTCTTCTTGCAGAATGTTTTGCTCATATGGCTAGGGATGAAGCACGACATGCAGGATTCTTAAATAAGTCAATGAATGACTTTGGCTTACAGTTAGATTTAGGATTTTTAACAGCAAATAAAGATTATACTTACTTTGCACCGAGAGCAATTTTTTACGCTACTTACATATCAGAAAAAATTGGTTATTGGAGATACATAGCAATTTACAGACATTTAGAGAAGAATCCAGATAGCAAGATATTCCCACTTTTTAATTACTTTGAAAATTGGTGTCAAGACGAAAATAGGCATGGTGATTTCTTTGACGCACTAATGAAAGCACAACCAAGAACGGTAAAATCTTTAAGTCAAAAAATTACTATAGGCGGATCTACCTTCACACATCCACTATTTGACTATTTTCATAGGTTTAGATATTTCTTAAACAATCTCCCCTTAGTTTCAAAATTATGGTCCAGATTTTTTCTATTAGCTGTTTTTGCAACTATGTATATTAGAGATCTCGGCAAAAAGAGAGATTTTTATGGTGCACTAGGTCTAGATGCTAGAGAATACGATCAGTATGTAATTAACAAAACAAATGAAACTTCAGCTAGAATTTTCCCTGTAGTTTTAAACGTGTATGATAAATCTTTTTACAAAAGATTAGACAAGATTGTTGAAAATGGTGAACGATTATCAGAAATAGATAAAAAAGATATCAAAAATTTAAATAAAGTTATATCAAAATTTCCTATCTATATTTCAAACGGTTATCAGTTGATAAGACTATACTTATTAAAACCTCTTAAAAGCGAAGATTTTCAACCATCAATTAGATAATCTGACCCATATAAGAGCCAAATATATAAGTTTCAAATGGTATCTTCGAGTATAAAATCTAGCGAAATTAGATTTGGCGAATGTAATAAACAACTTTTAGAAGAAGTTATTTTCTATGGAGTATCACTAGGTGCTGATTTTGTAGAAATATTTATTGAAAATTCAGATAATTCAAGTGTTCTTGCCGAAGAAGATTTTATTACAAGTGTAAGTCCATCATTCGGTAAAGGAGCTGGAATAAGAATATTTAAAGATAAAAGAGATGGTTTTGTAAGCACAAATGACTTATCAAAACATGGATTAATGAGATCAGTTTCTCAGGCAATAGAAATGTTAGATATATGTCAAAAAAATAATACTACTAAATTTAATGGACTAGAGAAACTAAAAGATTACAGTAAGGAGAAAATTAATTGGCTCAAAGAAGTGCCAACAATTTATGAAGTAAGCGAAAAATTATTACTTAGCACTAAGTCTTTAAAAAAGGATAAGAAAGTATTAGTTAGGAAAGGTAGCTACTCAAGAAATTGGCAAGAAGTAATAATCGCTTCAAGCGACGGGACTTTCGCCACAGATATTAGATTGCATCAAACTGTTGGTCTTAACATAATTGCTAATGATGCTCAATATAGATCAAACGGTAGTAGAAGATATGGATCACATGGCATTCCTAATGAATTTAGATTGTGGGATCATGAAAAAGCAGCAAATGAAGTTTATGAAAGTTCAATGAATATGCTTTATGCAGACTATGTTCAAGCTGGACAAATGCCCGTTATATTAGCTAACAAATTTGGTGGAGTTATATTTCATGAAGCTTGTGGACATCTACTTGAAACAACTCAGATTGAACGTGGAACAACTCCTTTTAGTGATAAGTTAAACGAAAAAATTGCTCACGAATCTGTAACGGCTATAGATGAAGGTATTTCTGAAGGATCATTTGGATCATTATCCATTGATGATGAAGGAATGGAGCCAGAGAAATCAATTCTTATTAAAGATGGAATATTAAAGAAATTCATATCTGATAGGGCAGGTGAATTAAGAACTGGGCACAAAAGAACTGGCAGTGGTAGAAGGCAAAACTATTCATTTGCAGCAGCATCAAGAATGAGAAATACATATATAGCTAAAGGTAAATACACTAAAGATGAATTAATAAGCAGTGTTAGCGATGGACTCTACTGTAAGTCTATGGGGGGTGGAAGTGTAGGAGCGACAGGTCAATTTAATTTCGCTGTTGAGGAAGGTTATTTAATAAAGAATGGCAAATTAACAAAGCCTGTAAAAGGTGCAACACTGATAGGGGACGCAAAAGAGGTTATGCCAAAAATATCTATGTGTGGGAATGATTTAGAATTAGCTCCTGGTTTTTGCGGCTCAGTTAGCGGTAGCGTTAATGTAACAGTTGGTCAACCACATATAAAAGTTGATTCAATAACAGTAGGGGGCAGATAAAAATGAATGCAACGGAAATAACCTCTAAAATAACAAACGCAGCAAATATATTAAATATTGATAAATGGGATTACGGTGCTAGCTTTTCTAATGATTATTCTGTTCAAGTTGATAGAGGAAAAGCAAAACAATTAAAGGCATCACAAAAACAGGTTATAACATTGAGGGTTTGGAATAAGGAAAACTTAGTAGGTATCACTACAACCAGTGATCTAAGTGAAAAAGGTATTAAAAAGGCTTTAGAACAAGCATCTGTGGCTTCAGAATTTGGAAATAAAAATGAAATTACGGATTTTTCCCCCCTAGCTAAAGATCCTATAGATGTAAAAGAAGTTGAGAAAAAAAATCCATTAGGTATTAAAAAGCTACTTAATATTCTTAGAGAAGCCGAATCGAAGCTCATTGGAAGTCATGAAGCTATAAAATCTATTCCTTATAATGGTTTGTCAGAAAGTTTTTACGAAAGAATTTATGCTAACAGTGATGGGGCATTTCGAAATCATAGTAAAAGTCAAGCAGCTATGTATTTATATGCTAGAGCAGAAGAAAAAAATAAAAAGCCTCGTAGTTCAGGTTCAGTTAAACTTGGTTATGGAGTAGAAGACATTGATATCGATTCCTGTATCAAAGAAGCATCAAAGAAAACAATTGCACATTTACATTACTCATCAATAACAACAGGTAAGTATCTAGTTTGTTTATCGCCTGAAGCATTTCTAACGCTGATAAATGCATTTAGTTCAATATTCAATGCAAGAAGCATTATAGACGGTACAAGTCTTTCAAATAAAAACTCTATTGGAGATTTAATTTCAATTCCTGCTTTGAATATCTATGATGATGGACTAAATGATAAAAATATATCTTCTGCACCTTTCGATGGTGAAGGGACTCCAACAAAAAAATTAAGCATAATTAATAAAGGTAAATTAGAAAACTTTCTGCATTCGGAATCGACTGCAAAAATTTTTAATACTACACCTACTGGTCATGCAGGACTTGGTTCGAAAGTATCAGTATCTCCAGATTGGATAGTAATTGAAAGATCAAATGAATGTTCGGAATTAAATACATCATTAGATCACGAAAACTATAAAGGAGAGTTTGTATATATTGAAGAATTAAATGCTATTCATGCAGGAGTTAGAGCAAGTCAAGGATCTTTTTCTCTTCCCTTTGATGGATGGCATTATAAAAATGGGGAGAAATGTTCAATTGAATCGGCCACTGTTGCAGGTGATATAAAATATCTTTTAAAAAATATAGTGAATATTGAAAATGAAGAAGAATTAACTACAAACGGGATTTCTCCACATGTATGGATTAATGAATTATCTATAACTGGTGACGAGTGAGAATTATATTTTGGGGTACTCCTGAATATTCTGTTAAAAGTCTTGAGGTATTAAAACAATCAAATCATGATATAGTTGCCGTAATTACTCAGCCTGATAAAAAAAGATCGAGGGGTAACAAATTAATAGCATCACCAGTAAAGGATTATGCTATCAAAGAAAGTATTCCAGTTTTTACACCAGAAATAATAAAAGGTAATATTCAATTTATAAGTAAACTTAAAGAATTATCTTGTGATCTGTTTATCGTAATTGCATATGGAAAGATTTTACCCAAATCAATATTAGATATTCCAAAATATAAATCATGGAATGCTCATGCATCACTACTTCCAAGATGGAGGGGTGCTGCGCCAATTCAATGGTCAATATTAGAGGGAGACGAATTTACTGGTGTTGGAATAATGAAAATGGAAGAAGGATTAGATACTGGAGACGTATTAGTTGAAAAACAAATAAAAATTGCGAATGATGAAAATCATGAATCATTAACGAAAAAATTAAGTGATCTATCAGCCGATTTACTTTTGAAAGCAATATCAAGAATAGAAAAACATAAAAAAGCAGATATTAATCAATTTCTTATAAAACAAACTGACTTACAAAGAGAATTAAAATACGCAAGAATGATAAATAAATCAGATTACATTATAAATTGGGAAAATACTTCAGTTAATATTTATAGAAAAATTAATGCCTTATACCCTCGAGCCAATACAAAATTTAAAAAGAAAAACCTTAAAATAATTAAAATTAGAATCCTAACAATTGAAGAAATTTATAATAAACATTATAAATTTTTAAGTAATAAATTAAAGCCTGGATTTATAATTGGTCTTATAGAAAATGAAGGAATAGTTATATCAACAAAAACTGATCCGATTCTTATACTAGAAGCAAAACTAGAAGGTAAAAATATATCTAGTCAAAATCAATTGATACAACAATTAAATCCTGTAATTGGTGAAAAATTTTCCGACTAAGTATTTACTCCTTCTTGGAAAAACCCCATATGAACGCTATTAGTATCAAAATATAAAAATAATAATCTGGAAGAATTGTTTCTGCAACTAGTGTATTTAGTAGAAGCTTTATTCCAACAATGAGAATAGCTATGTAACCAGCAGTTTCTAATCTTAAAAATATCTCTAAAAGTCTTAGAAATATTCCTGAAGTAAATCTTAAAGCTAATACTCCTATAATTGCTCCAAAAATAATAAGAATATATTGATCACTTATAGCAACAGCTGTTGTAATACTATCAATAGAAAAAGCAAAATCAGTTAAAGAAAGTAAAGCTACAATTTTTAAAAATTTAAAATTATTATTTGTTTCTATATTTTCTGAATCTTCAATATCGGATTCTCTGCTAAAAAAAACATTTGAAATAAATAAATAAATAAGATATAAACCTGCAAAGATACGAATTATTATAAATTTCAGAAGAATATTAGATAAAAGAATAAGAAATATTCTGAATAGTAAAGAAATCGTAATACCTAAATTTAAAGCTTTAGATCTTAATACAGGGCTATCAAGTGATTTAGTAAGTGATGCCAAAGCAATAGCATTATCAGCTGAAAGCAACAATTCTAAAATGATCAATATTGGTAAAAGTGTAAGAATTTCTGACCAACTATCAACCTGGTCAAGTGTTGGGATAAAAGAATTTATTGCAGCTGAATCCATTAATTATAATTCACAATCTTTTTAAAATATAATATAATATGACCTTAAGTAGTTATCAAGTTAATTAAATATATATGAGTTTAAATTCATTAATTAGTTATATTTCAAATTCGCAAATAATAACGGAGTTAGTAAAAAGAATAAAAAAAGATAATGAATTAAATATAATTGGTTCCAGTAGATATGCAAAATCAATAATTATAAATAGTATTGCAAATAAAGAAAATAAGGATATCTTACTTATTAGTCCTAATGAAGAAATTGCTTTCAAATGGTACGGATATTTTAAAAATATAGTTGATAAAAATGTTATGTATTATCCACCTATTGAAAATTTACCATATGCATCAATTAACAAGTCCAAAGAGACTGAATATACACAGTTATCAGTTATCTCAAAACTTATTAAAGAAGAAAAAAAAGATATAAAAATAATAATAACAACAGAAAGAGCTCTTCAACCTCATCTAATTAATAAAAAAATTTTTAAAGATAATATAGTTACACTAAGAAAGAATCAAGAATTAGAAATAAAAGAGTTAACAAATAAGCTAGTTTTGTTAGGTTATAACAAAGAAAACTTGACTTCTGAAGAAGGTTCATGGAGTAGAAGGGGAGAAATTATTGATATATATCCCGTGAATAACGAACTCCCCATTAGAATTGAATTCTTTGATAATATTATTGATAAGATAAGAGAATATGATCCAGTAACACAAAGAACATTAGATAATATTAATATAGTTGAAATTGTACAAGTTGGATTTAATTTATTAATAAGAACAAAGTTAGAATATTTATCAAATAAAAATATTTTTAATTCAGACGAAATAACAACTAAAAATAATCTAGATAGATACTTAGGAATAGTTGAAGATAACCCATCAAATATAATAAATTATATTAATGAAGATACAATAATTGTTGTTGATGAAATTGAGGATTGTAATAAATTTGCTAAGAATTGGTATATCGAATCAGTTAATAATTTTGATCAATACAAAGATAATATCGCTCATAACTTAATATCTAATAATATAAATAAAGAAGTTAAACCTAATCTTCATAAAAAATTTCAAACAATTGAAGAATCATTTAGTAAATTTAATATTATAAATTTATTTGAATTTGAATCGAAAAGAAATGTAAATAATAGGTTTCTTTTATCCGATAAACGTATAAATTCTTCTTCAAAAAATATAGGTAAACTTTCAAAAGATATAAATAAATATGTATTAAATAAAAATAAAGTCTGGATTTTATCGGCGCAGCCACTAAGAACAAGGAGTTTATTTTTTGAACATGATTGTAATTCTAACTATCTTGAGAAGCCCAATGATCTTGATACCGCATACAAATTAATTGATAAATCTATACCAATAATTATTAAAAATAAAAATAATTATGAAATAGAGGGATTTTATTTACCAATATGGAAAGTAATTCTTATAACAGATAAGGAATTATTTTCTCAACAAGCATTATTTAATAATGTTTTTATAAGAAGAAGAAAAAGGAGTATAAATTCCAACATAAATTTAAATAAAATAAATCCAGGAGATTTCATAGTTCATAAAAATCATGGTATTGGCCGATTTTTGAAATTAGAAAAAATAAATATAACCGGTGAATCAAGAGACTACTTAGTCATTCAATATCTTGATGGGAAAATCAGTGTTGCAGCAGATCAATTAGGTAGTATAAACAAATATAGATCTACTGGAAAAGTTAGGCCCAAAATCAATAGATTGGGAGGCACGGAATGGTTAAAAATCAAAGATAAAAATAGGAAAATTATAAAAAAAGTTGCCCTAGATATACTAAAACTTTATGCAAAGAGGGAAAAACTTCAAGGACATATATACCCCGAAGACGGACCATGGCAAAAAGAATTAGAAGAGTCATTCCCATATCAACCAACTCCAGACCAATTAACCGCTGTTAAAGAAATTAAAAATGATATGGAAAGTAATAAACCAATGGATAGATTAGTTTGTGGAGATGTTGGGTTCGGCAAAACAGAAGTAGCTGTAAGAGCAATTTTTAAAGCAATCACATCTGGTAAGCAGGTAATCTT
This sequence comes from Prochlorococcus sp. AG-673-M19, assembly GCA_003211115.1. GTDB lineage: Bacteria > Cyanobacteriota > Cyanobacteriia > PCC-6307 > Cyanobiaceae > Prochlorococcus_A. The sequence continues at coordinate 46,117 of QCTP01000004.1, read as the reverse complement.
ACTTGCCCCAACAACAATTTTAGCTCAACAACACTGGAGAACTTTTTATAATAGATTTTCACCATATCCAATAAAAGTATCTTTACTAAACAGATTTAAAACAAGTTCTGAGAAAAAAGATATTTATGCTGGATTAAAAAATAATAAGATTGATTTAGTTATAGCTACTCATCAAATTTTAGGAAAAGAAATCGAAATAAAAAATCTTGGTTTACTAGTTATTGATGAGGAACAAAGATTTGGAGTTAGGCAAAAAGAGAAAATTAAAAATATTAAAACAAATATTGATGTTTTAACTCTTTCTGCTACACCCATTCCAAGAACTTTATACATGAGTTTGTCTGGCTTAAGACAAATGAGTTTGCTAAATACTCCACCCCCCTCAAGAAGATCTATAAAAACTTATTTATCTGAAATTGATATTGATGTAATCAGAACTGCGATAAATCAAGAACTTGATAGAGGTGGTCAAATATTCTATGTTCTCCCAAGAATTTCTGACATAGATCAAGCAGTTAATAAATTAAAAAGTATGTTCGTAGATTTGAAATTTATAATTGCTCATGGACAAATGAATGAGATAGATCTCGAAAATGCAATGATTTCATTTAATAATGGGGAAGTAGATTTAATGATATGTACAACAATAATTGAAAGCGGATTAGATATACCAAGGGTAAACACAATTATAATTGAAGATTCACATAAATTTGGACTATCACAACTTTATCAATTACGAGGAAGAGTTGGAAGAAGTGGTATACAAGCTCATGCATGGTTATTTTATCCAAATTTAAATAAAATCAACGATGCCTCAAAACAAAGGCTAAAAGCTATAAAAGATTTTTCTGAACTAGGTAGTGGATACCAACTAGCAATGAAAGATATGGAAATAAGAGGTGTTGGAAGTTTATTGGGAGAAGAACAAAGCGGCAAAGTTAATGCTATCGGATATGACTTGTATATTGAGATGCTACATGAAGCAATCTCTGAAATAAATGGGCAAGAAATTCCTGAAGTAAATGACACTCAAGTAGATTTACCAATTAATGCTTTTATACCTGCAACATGGATATTAAATAGAGAAGAGAAATTAGATGCTTATAAATATGCTACAGAATGTACAAATAATAGAGAGCTTACTGAATTAGCTACTGACTGGTCTAATAGATATGGAGTTTTACCCAAACCAGTAGAGTCACTAATACTTTTAATGAAGTTAAAACTTTTAGCTAAAAAGTGCGGCTTCAATAAAATAAAACTTAAAAAACCAAATATAATAATTGAAACCAGACTCAAAAATTCAACATTTAAACTTATAAAAAATGCTTTACCAATAAATATTCAGAATAAATTCTATTTTGAAGAAGATTATCAATTCTCAAAAATAATCATTAGAGGATTAGGGGTTACTGATATTCAAAATCAAATTGATCAATTAATATTGTGGTTAGGACTATTTGTAAATGAAATAAACAACTTCGATAAAAATACCTCCGTTACAAAGATATAAAACATTAAATAAATATTTAATAACCGCGGATAAGTTTAATTTCGGTTAGGTTATAAAAAATTTTTTTAGTTATATGGGTGAATACATTGACGTCGGATTACAATCTTCGATTTTACCTTTTACATTACTAATTTCATCTGTAGCAGTTGGTATATATGCTTTATTAGGTTTTGAGACAGAAAATGATGACGATGATTCAGATTCTGGAAGCGGTGGTTTGATGAACCCTATTTAAAGTTTTATTCGGCTAGTTCTTCTTTTTACTACTTTTAATATTCTAGATAAAGAGCCTATAATCAAAACTAAAGCAAAAGTTAATGAAAAAATAATAAATATAGATAAACAAATTTCATAAATATAGGAGATAGACTCCAACAAGTTAGTCAACAATTTACTGAAATTATTTAATAAATTATTAAAAATTGAAATTTTATTTGGGATTAAATAATTTAGATAAATTATTAATGCACTAAAAAATAACATAACAAAAGATTCTTTTATCAATTTCTTTTTAGACTTTCTCCTCAGAGATAACTTTTTTTTAAAAAAATATTTATCAGAATTCTTATTCAAATTTGGTATTTTTAAATCAGCCATTTATAAAAAAATCACATAATTTAATCAAAAGTTATTCTTATATAAGAATATTTTTTTTATAGTAACTTGTCTGTGGATTGAATGCTAATAAGTTTGTTTTTAGTCTTTAATAAGGAGCGATTATCATTATTATCAATTCCTTCATAAACATAAATAAAAGCAGTAGAAACAACAAAAATAGAGAATAATGAAATTAATGGTGGCAATAGAAAATTAGAGATATTTTTTTTATCCAATAAATTTAAATAATTTTTATTTTTTAAGCTTGTAAATTCTTTTTGGTAAATATTTTTAACATTATTAGAAGAGCCTAATTGGTCGAAGCAATTTATTATATCTGATAAAACTGAATTCCCAATCCTTATAATTAAAGGCTTTACCTCAGGTTTTGAACTCTTCAAAAGAAGTGTATGTGTATAAAAATTCTCAGGGATAATATCAATTAAATTGGATTTATATATTGCATTTTCATCATTTAAAAGAGAAACAGAGTAAGAATAAAAAGCTTTCATAATTGACTTTAAATGATCAAGATTTCCCTCAATAACAGGTTTATCAATAATTATAAGTTTCCATTGCGAAATAATTGATATGTAATCTTTATTTTCGTTATTCGAATAATCAGGCAATCCAATAATTTCAAGGCTTACTGAAGATTGATTAAATAAAAATTTATTTTGTAACATATCAATAATTAAGTAAAGTTGTTCTTAATTTTAGATAACCATCTTCTGATACGCATAAAGCTAAAGTAAGTATAATTTTATTAAAAACCTCATCATTACTATTAGGATCCAGAAGTCTTTTGACCTTCATACTATTAGTATTAAATCTTTCACTAATTAATTCAATATATCTATTCTTAAATTCATTCCAAGCATTAGGATTTCTTATAAGATCATCTCTAGATTGAAGTATTTGTCTTATGAAGGGATATAATAATTTTGCCATTTCAGCAGCAAGTTTAATTAGTGCTTCAAATTCCTCTAATTTAATATCAATATTGTTAAAAGAATTCCTCATTGGGTTATTATTCCTCAGTTTCCAAATAGTAACTTTATTAGGTAAGACTTCCTTTAAATTAAGTTTGACTGATAAAGAATATAAAGATTCAGCACCATTTAAATCAATAGTTTCTAGAGCTAATAAAAGTAAATCAAGTCTTTGAATAGATTCTCTAGATATCCTTGTACCTTTAGATAAAATAGTAATAGTAAACTAAGAATGCTATTTACAAATTATAACAGAATATTTATTACTTACTTTGAAATAAAAATGTATAAAACACATCCAGTTCTTCAATTGTTAATATTCCATAATTCCAAAGAATAATTGGAAGCGGCGTATTATTTTTTATTGACAAATTTAATCCTAGCTCGATCGAAGAAACGTTTAATCCAATTTCATCCATAAGAAAAGATATTATTTTTCTATTTGAATAATTATCCATAGAAATTATTTAATTGATGAATAGATTAAAGACTTAGTCATATGATTTAATACAATTCTCCTTATTAAAATAAACTTATTTAAAAGTAGAAAGGATAATTTTCTTAAAGGTAATAAGAAAAATTTATTATTTGCAAAAAATTGAATTAAAGAATCTGTAATAACAATAGTTGAAATAATATCTAAAAATCTTATAAAATAGTATTTATATTTCAATATATTTAAAGATCTATTACTTGTGGATATATCTCTCTTAAAAATATCATATATAACATTCACATCTCTCCAACAAGTGTTTAATCCTTGTCCCCCAACAGGATGGAAAGTATGAAAAGAATCTCCAACATAGACAACCTTTTTGAAATTAAAAATTGGCAAACGAAAAGATAGGGAGACAGGAAAAATATTAATCTCACTATTGATTTGATCTAACTTAAAATTTTCAGGTAGTATTGTTGACAAATTGTCTAACAAAAAGCTTTTACTTGAATTTAATCTATCTATTGATTTAGATGTATTTGCTGTCCAAATTACCTGATATTTATTTTTATCTAGTGGTAATAAAGCCAATGGACCTTCCTTCCTAAATATTTCATATGCGCGACTAGGAACATTACCCCTAACTAAAACTTCAAATGTTAAACAGGACTGATTATATGATTTTTTAATACCTATAAAATTTTGATTTTTTTTGTTGTTTGAATTTGCTCCAGTTGATATAAATTTATAATCAAATTTAATATCATCAGAAGTTAAGTCTATAGAAGATTTAAAAAATATATTATCCATTTTATCGACCTCATCAAAAAATATATTCATAAGATCAGAATGTTTAACTACCCAACCAATAGTATCTAAAGAACTAATATCTTTATCTAAGTCGGAAGTAGTTAAAATTGTAAAATCAGAAATTACACTATCTGAAATTGAAAGAGAATCAAATTTATAAAGATAAGATTTTAATTTACTCCACAGATTAAATTTTAAAAGTATCTTTCTTGTTGAATGAGTAATAGCGTATGTTTTGTCCTTATTTATTAGTTTTTCTCTTGTTATTAAATCTGTTATGTAAATGTTGAAATTTAATTTCGCTAAAGATATAGCCAAAAGCAAACCAGAGGGCCCTGAACCAACAATTTTAAAATTTAGATAATTATTCATTAATTAATTCATATAACTACAATTCACTTCAAATAAATATAGCAAATTTCTTCAAATGCTGGTCGAAGCAAATATGGGTACTCTCCTATCCAAATATTTGCGTCAGGTACCCATGCATCAGTCAAAGAAATCTCTCTTTCAAAATTTCTATAATTGGATGCAATAATGCATCTAATATTAGAACCAACTCTAATTAGACTATGTTTATTTTCCATTGGAAAACTTATTTTATCTAAATAACCATCCTCATCCTCCAATTCAATAACTAACCAAGTTCTTTTTTTTTCAATCAACTCTAAACGACCTTGCCTATTTGATTGCTCACGTGAACTTTCAATTCTTTCGGTTTTATAGATATCAGAAACATAACCATCGAAGAGAGAAAAGAACTTAGATTTTTTATAATTAATATTTTTTCTACTTGATTCAAGTATTGGTCCCCATATTATATAAAGAAAAAAAATCACACATAATAATAACCAAAGATTTTCTGTCTGTGTTGATGATTGACTAATAAAAAGCAGGAGATTTAAAATTCCTCCAATAGACGAAATAATTAGTCTCTGAAGAATTTTTCTGGGATCTCCAAGCGCATATCTAAACTGTCCGCCAGTTCCCACAGAAGGTATAAGTTTAGATATTTGATTTTGTTTTATTGGTATTAGCATTTAAAATATTAATTTTTCAAGTCCATAAATTAACGAGTCAAATTTACCTATTTTTCTTATTGCCTGTAAAACGCCAGGCATATAAGCTTTTCTGTCAATAGTGTCATGTTTAATTGTATAAGTTTCTCCAGGAGAACCCATAATTACTACTTGGTGAGCCAAAAGACCTGGTAATCTTATTGAATGAATATTTAGGCCTGAATCTCTAATACCTCCTCTTACACCTTTTAACGATTCAGATTCTTTAACTAACCTTTTATTATATTTTTTTGGATACTCTTCAATCATTTCAGCAGTTTTAATACAAGTTCCACTAGGAGAATCTGCTTTTTGATTGTGATGCATCTCTATTAATTCAATATTATCGTAAAACTTTGCCGCTACGGAAGCCGCTTGTTGAAGAAGAACCATTCCTACAGAAAAATTTGGAATTATTGCACAACCGATGTTTGCTTTTTGAGCAAAAATAGCTAAATCATTTATTTGTGATGGAGAAAGGCCAGTAGTTCCCACAATTGGGGATATCCCATAGGCAATTGCAGATCTGGTATTTTCAAAAACAGAATCAGGATGAGTGAAATCAACAATAACAGGCCTAATATTCTCATTTCTATACTCTTGACTTATTGAACATAAAGACCCTTCGAGATCATTTGAAACAAAAACTTCACTTTTTTTTAAATTCAATAATTTTGAAATATTTTCACCATTATTTTTTTTATTGGTATCAATAGCGGAAATAAGTTTACAATCTGGAGAATTAAGTACGGTATTAACAACCTCTCTTCCCATTCTGCCTAATGCTCCAGAAACAATAACAGGTACAATTTTCGCAGGATTTTTTGTCATTTTTATTTAAAAAATTGGTTAAAGGTTGTTACACGCTATTTATAAAGCACACAATAACGGCAATTCACCCGTAGTCTGGTAAAAATACTTAAAGAGAATCAATGTTTACGCAGGTCCGCTCAGCAAACCGCAGAGTATCTCCTGTTGAGGATAACAAACATAAAGTTGTAATTAAAGCAGTTTATGTTGTCCTTGAGCCACAATACCAAAATTCCTTAACTGAAGCTGCAAAATCTATAAACAAATTGAATGGCCCAATAGGGATAGATCTTTGCGGATATCTTATTGAAGAACTAAGAAACGAAAAAAATTACGAAGATTTTAAAACCGACATAGCTAATGCCGACATATTTGTTGCATCATTAATTTTTATTGAAGATTTAGCTCAAAAAGTTGTAGATGCAGTTTCTCCATACAAAGAAAAACTTAAAGCTTCTATTATTTTTCCCTCAATGCCTGAGGTTATGAGATTAAATAAATTGGGTACATTTAGTATGGCTCAACTTGGTCAATCTAAGAGTATTATTGGAGATCTTATTAAAAAGAAAAAAGAATCTGATGGTGCTAGTTTCCAAGATTCAATGTTGAAATTGTTGAACACATTACCTTCAATTCTCAAATATTTACCAGTAGAAAAAGCACAAGATGCAAGAACATTTATATTAAGTTTTCAGTATTGGCTAGGAGGAACTACAGAGAATCTTAAAAATTTCCTATTAATGATTTCTGAAAAATATGTAGTAACAGAAAATATAAAAGATCAATTAGAAGAATTTAAAATACAAGATCCTGAAACTTTTCCTGATTTAGGAATATGGCATCCATTAGCTCCAAATATGTTTGAAAGTTTAAATGAATATCAAAATTGGGAAAATAATAGAAATGATATTAGACCTAAAGATGATAAAACTCCAACAATTGGATTAGTTCTTCAAAGAAGTCACATAGTTACAGGTGATGATGCTCATTATGTAGCCGTCATTCAAGAATTAGAATTTAGAGGAGCTCGTGTATTACCTATATTTTGTGGTGGATTAGATTTTTCTAAACCAGTAGATGAATTTTATTATGATTCAATTAATAAAGATAAAGCAATAGTTGATGGGGTGGTTTCTTTAACAGGATTTGCATTGGTAGGTGGTCCTGCAAGACAAGATCATCCAAAAGCAATAGATGCTCTGAAGAAACTAAATAGACCATATATGGTTGCATTACCATTAGTTTTTCAAACAACTCAAGAGTGGGAAGAAAGTGATTTAGGATTGCATCCTGTTCAAGTTGCACTTCAAATTGCCATACCAGAATTAGACGGGGCCATTGAACCAATAATTCTTTCAGGACGTGATGATGCAACTGGTAAAGCTCATACCCTTCAAGATAGAGTAGATGTAATAGCTGAAAGGGCTATAAAGTGGTCAACACTAAGAGTAAAAAAAAGGGAAGAAAAGAAATTAGCGATAACTGTATTTAGTTTTCCACCTGATAAAGGAAATGTTGGAACAGCGGCTTATTTAAATGTTTTTGGTTCTATTTATAGAGTTCTTTTAGAAATGAAAGATAAAGGTTACCAAATTGATGATCTTCCTAAAAACTCAAAAGAACTAATGGAAAAAGTGATTAATAATCCAGAAGCGATGAATGGTTCTCCCGAATTGAATATTGCTCATAAGATGACTATAAGAGAATATGAAGAATTTACACCCTATTCAAAGAGATTAGAAGAAAACTGGGGTAAGCCGCCTGGCAACTTAAATAGCGATGGACAAAATTTACTTATTTACGGGAAACATTTTGGAAATGTTTTTATAGGAGTACAACCAACATTTGGTTATGAGGGTGATCCAATGAGATTACTTTACTCAAGAAGTGCAAGTCCTCATCATGGTTTTGCAGCTTATTACACTTATGTTGAAAAAATATGGGGAGCTGATGCAGTTCTTCATTTCGGGACACACGGTTCACTTGAATTTATGCCCGGAAAACAAATGGGAATGAGTGAAACATGTTACCCCGATTCATTAATTGGATCTCTGCCAAATTTATATTATTACGCAGCAAATAACCCATCAGAAGCAACAATTGCTAAGAGAAGAGGATATGCATCTACCATAAGTTACTTAACTCCTCCAGCTGAAAATGCTGGTCTTTATAAGGGACTAAAAGAATTGAGCGAGCTTGTAGGCTCTTATCAACAACTTAGAGAAAGTAGTAGAGGTATACAAATAGTTAATGCAATTGTGGAAACTTCAAAGCAATGTAATCTCGATAAAGATGTAGAACTCCCTTCTACAGAAGTTGAGGAACTTACTATTGAAGAGAGAGACCTTTTCGTAGGTAATATATATAAACAATTAATGGAAATTGAAAGTAGGTTATTACCCTGTGGACTCCATACAATTGGTGAAGCTCCAACAGCTGAGGAAGCAGTTGCAACATTAGTAAATATAGCTTCATTAGAAAGAGACCAAGAAGGTCTTAGATCCTTACCAGGTTTATTAGCAGAATCAATAAATCTAAAAATTGATCAAATTTACGATGGTAACAATAATGGAGAACTTAAGTTTGTTGAACTAAATGAAAAAATCATTAAAACTGCTAGAGAATCAATATTTGCGATGGTTAACTCATTAAAAATTGTTGATGGAAGAGTTTATTTAGAGAAATCACTATTTTCAAAATTACTAGATTTTTTGAAAATATTTGGTTTAAATTTACCTACTCCTTGGCTTAGAGTATGTAGAGTAAATGGGTTTAATGAAGTAAATCAAAAAGAATTAAATAAACTATTCGACTATTTATTATTCTGCCTTGAGCAGGTTTGTGCAGATAAAGAAATGGATAGCCTCATAAAAGCTTTAGATGGGAATTATGTTTTACCTGGACCTGGAGGAGATCCTATTAGGAACCCAAGTGTTTTACCTAGTGGTAAAAATATTCATGCACTTGATCCACAATCAATTCCTACTACAGCAGCAGTAGCGGCAGCTAAATCTGTTGTAGATAAATTAGTTGAAAGACAAAAGGAGGAACAAGGAACTTGGCCTGAAACAATAGCTTGTGTTCTATGGGGTACTGACAATATCAAAACTTATGGTGAATCTCTTGCTCAAATTTTATGGTTTGTAGGAGTCAAACCAAAACCTGATTCTGTTGGCCGAATAAATAAATTAGAACTTATCCCGTTAGAGGAACTTGGCAGACCAAGAATAGATGTGGTTGTAAATTGCTCTGGAGTTTTTAGAGATTTATTTATAAACCAAATGGCACTAATTGATCAAGCAGTAAAAATAGCAGCAGAAGCTGAAGAGCCACTAGAGTCTAACTTTGTAAGAAAACATTCCTTAGAACAAGCTGAAAAAGAGGGAACTTCATTAAGGGAAGCCTCTGCAAGAGTATTTTCCAATGCTAGTGGAAGCTATAGTTCAAATGTAAATTTAGCTGTTGAAAATTCAACTTGGGAAGAAGAAAATGAACTACAAGAAATGTACTTATCAAGAAAAACATATGCTTTTAATGCTGATAACCCAGGAGAAATGAATCAAAAAAGAGATGTATTCGAGTCTGTCATGAAAACTGCTGATGTCACATTTCAGAACCTTGACTCTTCTGAAATATCGCTAACTGATGTAAGCCATTATTTTGATTCTGACCCTACTAAATTAATAAAAACATTAAGGGATGATGGTAAAGAACCAAGCAGTTATATTGCAGACACTACTACTTCTAATGCTCAAGTTAGAACTCTAGGCGAAACAATTAGACTTGATTCAAGAACAAAGCTTTTGAATCCAAAATGGTATGAAGGGATGCTTAAGTCTGGATATGAAGGAGTTAGAGAGCTGTCCAATAGACTTAACTACACACTTGGATGGAGCGCAACAAGTGGCCAAGTAGATAATTTTGTTTACGAAGAAACTAATGAAACATTCATTAATGATGAAGAAATGAGGAGAAGGCTCATGGATTTAAATCCTAATAGTTTCAGAAGAATAGTAGGAACATTACTCGAAGTTAATGGGAGAGGTTATTGGGAAACATCCGATGAAAATATTGAACAACTAAAAGAACTTTATCAAGAGGTAGAGGATAAAATTGAGGGTGTTAAAGAGTAAATATCAAGTTTTTTTTCTATAAATTTGATCGGCTACTTTTAAAATTTGATAATTTATTTTTACATTATGAACTCTTACTAAGTGAATATTTAGTTGAGAGCAAAGGCAACTAATAGCAAGAGTTCCTATATCTCTCTCTTTAGGATTAGGTTCTTTTAATATTTCTCCAATAAATCTTTTTCTTGAAGCACCAATTAAAATAGGAAATTCAAATTTTTTAAAGAAATCTATGTTTCTTAAAATTTCGATATTTTGATTAGTATTTTTTGAAAAGCCAATACCTGGATCCCAAATTATCTTATCCTTAGCAACATTTTTATTTATGGCTTTATTTGTCAAACTTGAAAGTGAATTAGCGATATCAACGAATAAATCATCATATAGCATCAATTTATTCATGTTTTCACTATTTCCACGACTATGAGTTACCACAAAAGGACAATTAAAAGCTGCTACAACATCTAATATTTCTGCATCCCTTCTACCTCCAGTCACATCATTAATCCAATCAGCACCATTTGAAAGTGCTTCATTAGCAACCTCAGAATTAAAGGTATCAATAGAAATAATAATATTTGGATATTTACTTCTAATTTTTTTTAAGTATGGGAGCAATCTTTTTAATTCGTTTTTTGCTCCAATCTCTATTGCCCCAGGTCTTGTACTTTGAGCTCCAAGATCAATAACATCAACTCCATTTGATATAAAGTAATCTACTTGATTTAAAACTTTTTCAAATGAACAAAATTCACCTCCATCACTAAATGAATCAGGAGTTAAATTAATAATACCCATTATTGAGGTTTTTTGACCCCATTTATAAGGCCAAGGATAATAATTATTCGTAATTTGCAATTCTTGAAAAACTGATCGGATCTAGAGAAGAACCACCAACCAAAACTCCATCAATGTCACTCATTGACATTATCTCATCAATATTATTAGGTTTAACAGAACCTCCATATTGAATAATTACATCATTAAAACCAATTAACTTTCTTATTAACGTACATATCTTATTTGCATCTGCAGCTTCACAAGTTTTCCCAGTACCAATAGCCCATATAGGTTCATAAGCAATTATGAGATTAGATGGATCAGTGTTCTCTAATCCCTGTTCAACTTGTCTAGTGATAACTCTATCAGCCTCACCTCTTTCTCTTTGTTCAAGAGTTTCACCAACACAAACTATTGGAGTAAGTCCGCTTGATTGAGCAAAAACAGCTCTTTTATTAATTTGTTCATCACTTTCACTGAAATATTTCCTTGGTTCGCTATGTCCAACAATTGCATATTTAACATTGTGTTCAATAAGCATCGTTGGGGAGATTTCTGCTGTAAAGGCACCTTGTTCCTCCCAATGGATGTTTTGACTTGCAATATTTAAATAGTCAAAATTGGTATAACCTGAAAAGGTAGAAATGGCTGTAAATGGAGGAGCAATTACTATATTTCTATCATTAGGAATATTTTTAATTAGTGGAAGAAAGGCCTCCAAATAATTTTTTGTTTCTGCACAAGTCATGTGCATCTTCCAATTACCAGCGATTACAGATTTTCTCAAAATATATTGTCTAAGAAAAATATACTAATATAACTTGCGGTTAATAGGCTAATTATTCAAAAATTAATTCATTTTTTAGAAACATAACTTTATCTCCTTTAACTAATTTTCTTCCTCTTTTTAATTCTATTTGGCCATTAACTTTAACTTGACCAGATTTTATAAAGATTTTTGCCTCGCCTCCAGAAGAAGCAATGTTATGCCATTTTAAAAATTGATCTAATTTCATTGTTTTATAAAATCGCAGCTATTGATAAAGTAAAAGAAATACTTAAATAGAATATCTTGCGATTAATTCCACCAATCACTCCATATATAAATAGATTTATTAAAGGGTTTATATGCATGATAATTTATGTAGCATGTTGGCCAATATTAGCTTTTTTAGCTGGAAAATTAATCCCTGCAATAGGTTCAGGAGATCTTTCAAGTGTTTTTAATATAATAATAAAATCTCTTATTATATTTTTAATTCAAAAAATAGCTCAATTTGGGCAAGATGTTTTTATAGCTAAACCTTCATTAGAAATTAGTGAAGTAATGAGACAAAATTTATTTAGTAGAATTCATAAAATAAAAATAAATTTTATAAATAATATCTCTACCGGTGACATCACTTATAGGCTTACTGAAGATGCAGACAGGGTCAGTGAAGTAATTTATAAATCATTTCAAGATACTTTGCCATGTCTTTTTCAATTACTAGCAGTAATAATTTATATGATTTATTTAGATTGGTCATTAACATTATCTACTTTTATTTTAGCTCCAATAATAATTATTTCAGTAAATACATTTGGGAAACGAGTTTTAATAGCCTCTGAGAAAAGTCAAGAATCAACAAGCGACTTAGCCGGTTTAATAGGAGAATCTATAAATGGGATATCTACCATAAGAGCATTTGCAGCCGAAAATTGGATTAAAAGTAGATTTAATAAAAGATTGAGAAGTAATAAAAATGCAAAATATAAAACACTTAAATTACTTGCTTTCCAACATCCAGTTGTTGGTTTTATTGAAGCTTTTGGAATATTGGCAATTTTAGGTTTAGGAGCATTAAGAATTAATCTGGGTTTACTAAATAGCGAAGAATTTAGTAGTTTTTTTGCTGCTATATTGATGCTTATTGATCCAATTAGTCACATTAGTATAAATTTCAATGAATACAAACAAGCTGAAGCATCATTGAAGAGATTAAAAAAAATTAATTTAGAACCATTAGAAAAAGAAGAAAAATATTTAGAAAAAATATCAAAAATAGATGGAAAAATTGAGTTTAATAAAGTTAATTTTGAATATAAAAAAAATAATAAAGTTTTAAAAGATATAACTTTACAAATTTCAAAAGGACAGGTAATTGCTTTTGTTGGGTCTTCAGGAGCAGGGAAAAGTACAATGATGGCTTTAATCTTAAAGTTTATTACCCCAAGTAAAGGTGAAATTTATATAGACGATAAAGAAATTAAATCTATAAGTTCATTAGATATTAGATCTAACATAGCATTAGTAGAGCAACAACCTTTTTTGTTCTCTGGGAAAATAATTGACGTAATTAAAATGGGGAGAAAATTTAGAGATGAAGATGTTATTAAGTCCGCCAAGATTGCAAATGCACATAAATTTATTCAAAAACTTCCTAGTAAATATGAAACCTTGATAAGCGAAAGAGGCTCAAATTTATCAGGAGGACAAATCCAAAGAATTGCTATTGCTAGAGCAATATTAGGAAATCCATCAATCCTTTTATTGGACGAAGCGACCAGTGCATTAGATGCAGACTCAGAAACAGAAGTTCAAAAAGGATTAAAACAAGCAATGAATAATAGAACTGTTATTATTATCGCGCACAGATTAGCTACAACTCAGGGTGCTGATAAAATTGTTGTTTTTGACAAGGGTAATATTATTGATATTGGTCAACATATAGATTTGATTAATAAAGAAGGTATTTATAAAGAATTATGTGAAAAACAGTTGATTAAAATAGAATGAATTTAATATCTTTCAAAATATAATTATCATGAGTGAAAAGAAAATTGATAGTAATAATCCAGTATTAACATTTGAAGGGAAGCAATATCATATTAATGATTTAGCTAATGACACAAAAAAACTAATAAAAGAATTGCAAATAGCTGAGGCTCAATTAAAAATGCATCAAGATACTCTTAAACTATTAAGCATTGGGAGGAAATCCTTAGCAAACGAATTAAGAGGGAAACTTAAAAATCTTGAATAGATTATATTAGTTATGAATTTCTTGAAGTGAAATAGTTTCAATTTTATTAATACGTAAAGATTTAATTGCCTTTAAGGCTGCTTTTGCTCCAGGAATAGTAGTAAAAGTTGGTATATTGTATTCTAAAGCAGCTCTTCTAAGATATGCGTCATCATGAAAAGCTTGAGAACCAACAGGCGTATTGATAACTAATTGTATAAGACCAGAACGAATTAAATCTTCAATATTAGGCCTGCCTTCATGCACTTTCAATACCTCATCTACTTTAATATCTAAATTTGATAGATATCTAGCCGTACCCTTAGTTGCTATTAATTTAAAACCTAAGACTAAAAGCTCCCTGGCAATATCCTCTAATTTATCTTTATCTAGATCATTGGTAGATAAAAAAGCTACTCCTTCGGAGGGGACCCCATTACCTGCAGCTAATTCAGATTTTGCATAAGCCAAACCAAAATCCTCAGCCAAACCCATTACTTCACCAGTAGAACGCATCTCAGGGCCCAACAAAGTATCAGAACCTGGAAATCTTTTAAAAGGTAAAACAGCTTCCTTAACTGATTGATACTTTGGAATAATTTCCTTAGTAAAATTTATATCTTCTAATGATGATCCTTGCATTAATTGAGTAGCTAATTTCGCAACGGGCCTTCCAATAGCTTTTGAGACAAAGGGGACTGTTCTAGAAGCTCGTGGGTTAGCCTCAAGAATAAACAATTCATTTTTTTCACTATTCACATTTTTAACAGCAAATTGCAAATTAATTAACCCAACAACATTCAATCTATTCGCAATTAATTTTGTCCATTTCTTTACGGTATCTAATGTTAATTGGGACAGGGAAATTGGAGGAAGGCAGCAAGCTGAATCTCCAGAATGGATACCTGCAGGTTCTACATGTTCCATAAGACCTGCAATAACAACTGAACCGCTAGAGTCACATAATGCATCAACATCAATCTCAATTGCGTTACTTAAATATTGATCTAAAAGAATCGGATGATCTGGTGAAACACTGACGGCTTCAGATATATAACGAGATAGTTCATTTTTATCTTTTACTATCTCCATAGCTCTTCCTCCTAAAACATAAGAAGGTCTAACAACTAATGGAAAACCTATATTATTTGCGACTAATAATGCTTCTTCTTGATTACGTGCTATTCCATTTAGGGGTTGTCTAATATTTAATTCATCTAAAATCTTTGTAAATTCTTCCCTATCTTCTGCTATATCAATCGAAATAGGCGATGTTCCCAGAATTTTTGATCTGCAATTATTACCTTCTTTGGACTTCAACCAATTAGATAGTGGTAAAGACAATTTAAGAGGAGTTTGTCCTCCAAATTGAACTATTAATCCATAGGGATCTTCAGCTTCAATTATATTAAGAACATCTTCTAAAGTTACTGGTTCAAAATATAAAATATCGCTCGTATCATAATCAGTAGAAACAGTTTCAGGATTACTATTTACCATTATCGTTTGATAACCATTGTAGGAAGCCTGATATGAGGCATGGCAACAACAGTAATCAAATTCAATACCTTGACCGATTCTGTTAGGCCCTCCTCCGAGTATCATAATTTTTTTTAAATAATTGTTTTTATCAGTATGAACTTCATTATCATATAACTGTGAACTATTCTCAGAGAAAGATTCTTCATAGGACGAGTAATGATAAGGCGTCTCAGAAGAGAACTCAGCTGAGCACGTGTCCACAGTTTTATAAATTGGCGTTATTTTTAAATTTTTTCTATAATTTCTTACTTCAAAAAATTCAGACTTTGTTAATTTTGCAATCTGTTGGTCTGAAAAGCCCATTTGCTTAACACGTAACATTAAATCCCTATCAATCGAAGAAAGTTCTTTACCTTTTAAAAATTTATTCTGAAAATTAAAAATATTTCGTAACTTCTCAATAAACCACAAATCTATATTTGTAATTTCGTTGATGTAAGAATTAGTCTTACCATAATCCATAGCCTTTTTAATTATTAAAATCCTCTCAGCAGTAGGATTTCTTAAATTATTCTGTAAATCATTTTCGTTTTTAAAATCTTCAATAGAATCGCATTCCCAACCTGAAATACCAATTTCTAAAGATCTTAATGCTTTTTGAAAGGATTCTTCAAAGGATCGTCCGATTGCCATTGTTTCCCCAACAGATTTCATTGCTGTATTTAAAATGTTTGAAGAACCTTTAAACTTTTCAAAAGCAAACCTTGGTACCTTAGTTACAATGTAATCAATTGTTGGTTCGAAACATGCAGGTGTTTTTTTAGTAATATCATTAATAATTTCGTCAAGTGTGAATCCAACAGATAACAAGGCGGCAATTTTAGCTATAGGAAAACCTGTAGCTTTACTAGCTAATGCGGAAGATCTGCTTACACGTGGATTCATCTCTATAACTATTACATCTCCATTTTTTGGATTAATAGCAAATTGAATATTACTTCCTCCTGTTTCAACACCAACCTCTCTTATAATTTTAAGTGATAAATCTCTGAGTCTTTGATACTCCTTATCAGTTAATGTTTGAGCAGGAGCTACCGTGATTGAATCACCGGTATGAACACCCATAGGGTCTAAATTTTCAATACTACAAATTATTACGACGTTATCAGCTGTATCTCTCATAACTTCTAATTCAAATTCTTTCCACCCTATTAGGGACTTTTCAATTAATATTTGATTACTAGGACTTTCATCTAAACCTGATTTACAAAGATCATTAAATTCTTCAAGATTATATGCTATACCTCCTCCAACACCTCCTAACGTAAAGGCTGGTCTAATTATTAATGGATATGAATTTATTTGCTTAGATACCTCTCTGGCTTGAGACAAGTCAGAAGCAATACCTGAGGGGCATACATTTACCTTTATTTTTTCCATTGATTCTTTAAATAATTTTCTATCTTCAGCTTTATTAATAGCTTTTAAATCAGCGCCTATTAATTCAACATTATTATTTTTTAAGAACTCAGATTCAGAAAGTTTTACTGCTAGGTTTAGAGCAGTTTGACCGCCCATTGTTGGGAGAATGGCATCAGGTTTTTCCTTCAAAATTATTTGAGAAACTATCTCTGGAGTTAAAGGTTCAATATATGTTTTATTTGCGATTTCTGGATCGGTCATTATGGATGCAGGATTCGAATTAATTAAGATAATTTCATATCCTGCTTTTCTTAAAGCTTTACAAGCCTGCGTACCCGAATAATCAAATTCACATGCTTGACCTATAACAATTGGACCTGAGCCAAGAATAAGGATTCTTTTAAGATCACCTCTTTGAGGCATAATTAGAAATTTTCATTTATTTAATGCTACTTATAAATGATCAGATGTTAATCAAGTTACTTGAAAAGCAACATTTGTTTCTATAGTATTGATAATAAAATATGATTTATGAGCGAACTTCAGCGACTTAAAAGTTTGTTGCCTCCAGAGAATGAAAGTTGGGTTTTTGTTGAAGCCGCCGCTGCGATAGATCCTCCTTTAATTACATTGGAGGAAATTGGCCGTGATGAAGTTGAGATTCAAGTTGATTTAGAAAAATGGGAAAATTATGCCATTGATCATAGAAATTTATTATTTTGGCATGAAGTGGGAAAGATTCAAAACGATGCAATTCCTAGAGATGGTTGGGAAATGGCTGCTTTAGCAATAGGGCTTGGAGGAGCAATAGGCGAACTATGGGTACAAGATGGATTACTGTTACTTCTTGCTCTTGGATTATCAAGTTTTGCAGGTTATAGACTTTACATAAAAAACAATTCTGAAAAAAAACTTCAAGATGCTATTTTTGCAGATGAGAGAGCCATAGATCTTGCCTGTAGATTTGGATATAGTATTCCCAATGCTTATAAAAGTCTTGGCGGAGCATTAAAAGAGTTAATAGAAAAAACCAGAAAAAAGAAAAAAAGAATCATTTTTGAAGATAGATTAGAGGCATTAAGAAAAAGTGCTGAGAAAGCCAGGTCAGAATTATCGCAACAAGAAGGTTCGGAAAAATCAGTTTCAAGTGAAAACGTTTATGGACAATAAATTATTAGTTTTAATAGCTGCTAAAGCTTGTGATGAGAAAAAGGCAAAAGAGATAAAATTGATAAATATTGATAAAGTTTCATACATTAGTGAATGGATATTAATTGCTGAAGGTTTATCGGATGTTCAAGTTAGATCAATTACAAACTCGGTTGAAGTGGAATTGAGAGAACAAGCAAATATCGAACCAATAAGAAAAGAAGGAGTTAACGAGGCAAAATGGGCTTTACTGGATTATGGTGATTTAATAGTAAATATTTTTCAACCAGACATAAGAAAGTTTTATGATCTTGAATCATTTTGGAGCAATGGAGATAATTTAAGTTTCCCACAATAATTATTAATGAATCAATCTAATTGTCCTGTCCCCAAAGACCAACAACCTACTAATGAATTTATAGAATTATCAAAATCTAAAATATTCTCTTTACCAAAATCAAAAAAATCTTTTTCATTTATCTTAATTAAGTATTGGGTAGGAACTTTTATTATTTTTCTAGCTATATCTTCAGGGAGTGTATATTTTGAGACTTCTACATTAAAGTACATTTTATTAAGTTTTTTTAGTAGTCTATCTTTTCCTTTTCTTTTCTCTCTTAGATTATATCTTGGATGGAATCATATTTTCAAAAGATTAACTTCTGAAAAAATTGAATATGAAGAATCAGGATGGTATGACGGTCAGATATGGATCAAACCATTGAATTTAAAGGAAAAAGAATCATTAATAGCAGTTATGGAAGTAAAACCAATTTTAAAAAATTTAATACAAACCATATCTCTCATTACAATAACTGCTTTATTTGGAATATTGCTTTTCCAATACAGAAATATCTGAAATGAGTTCTAATTTCAAAAATTTATATACATCAAATAATCCACCATTAGAGGTGATATTAATGAGAGGATCAAAACTTGAATCAATTCACAAAGTTCATGCTGTAATAAGTGATAAAAAAGGCAGAGTTTTAATGTGCGCGGGAAATCCAGAATATAAAAGCTTTATAAGATCAGCCTTAAAACCCTTTCAGGCAATTCCATTTGTGAGTAGTGGTGCTTCATCAAAAATCAAAAATTCATCTAAGTCAATAGCTTTATCCTGCGGATCTCACAGTGGGTCTAAATTACATACCAGAGAAGCTTTTAAAATTTTGTGGGAATATGATATTGATATCGATAATCTTAAATGTCCTTTAAAAATAACAAGCCCATTAGAACATAATTGTTCAGGTAAGCATGCAGCATTTCTTGCAACATGCAAAAAATTAAATTGGCCTTTAGAAACTTATTTAAAGGGAGATCATCCCCTACAAGTCGAAATATTTAGGATGATATCCGATTTTCTTGAAATCCCATTAGAGAATATTTATGCAGAAAGAGATGACTGTGGAGCTCCGACTCTTTATATGAAGTTATTAGAAATGGCAAAACTATATTCACTGCTAAGTAGTTCGGATAATGCGGAATTAGAGCAAATAAGTAGAGCAATAACAATTAACCCAATAATGATAAGCGGCCACAATAGCTTTGATACTGAAGTAATACAAGCCTCACATGGGCAAGTAATTAGTAAAGGCGGAGCTGAAGGAATACAATGCCTTTGTAAGGTAAATGAAGGTATTGGTTTAGCTTTAAAAGTTGAAGACGGTTCAAAAAGAGCAAAACATGCCGTTGGGTTACATTTACTAAAACAACTTGAGTGGATTTCCGAATTACGAATTCAAGACATTAAAGATACAGTATTTAAATTACCTGAAGGTGTTCAAATAGAAGTAAAAGGACAACTAAAATTCCAAGAATCCTAAAAAAAAGAGAAAAAGACCCCATACACATGTATGCTATTTATACGACGCGGGGTAGAGCAGTCTGGTAGCTCGTCGGGCTCATAACCCGAAGGTCGGAAGTTCAAATCTTCTCCCCGCCACCATTTAGAAGCAGTTTCACAACTGCTTTTTTTTTATTTAATGTTAATTTCATATACTTATGTACGTTAAAACTAAAAAAAGCAACTACATAAACTTCAAAAGTACTAATTAAAAAATCTTGGGATAAGTAATGTTTATTAATTTATCTAGTTTTATTAACTTTATTTACTCTTATTAAAAGCAATGCAATAAAAAAAAAGAAAGTAAAAAGAAATACATTTAAAGGCATTAAAAATTCTCTTCAATTATTAATAGAAATAATATTTGGATTCATATTATAAAAGGATCAAAGAGTTCTTTAACGTCTTATTTTAATTCCTTATGAGGTGGCTTTATTGTTTCTTCTTGTCTCCAAAAGTCCTCATATATAAGATTTCTTATTTGATAATCTAATGCGCTCATATTCTTGTCGAGTATGGCAAATGGAGAATTAGTCAATTTCATAGTAAATCTGAAATAAATTATTTTTTTAATATCTAAAAGATATGAAATCTTTTTATCTCAAGTAACTAGATCCCCTATAAGTAAGCTTTATTATTTTCTCTTCTTGACTCTTGCAATATACAAAAGATTTGCCGTTAAAATACATGTTTACCATGATGCAGTTCCTGAACTTGCTCAAGTCCCCGTCCTTTGGCTTGAGTCGTACTGCGGTCTATCTGATGGTAGATCGGACGATTTAGTAGCAGTTGCTACATTACTTTTATAAAGTATTTATACTCAGTTGTCAACCTTTTAAATGTAAATAATCTTCAAATTCAATTTAAAAGCTCCTCTTACAAACTCATTAAAAAGTAAAAAGAACATATAAATGCGTGTAACGCCTATACAAAGGGATAGAAATGCTATCGCGACACAGATAGGGCAATGTGGGAATCCCATTCTTAATTTTCTAGAATGAATTTCAATTGATTCTCTGCTCTATAAATAGCAATTCTTTTAAGTAGTTTAAAAAATCTAATCATCTAAAAGTAAATCTATTAAAATTACTCTAATAAATATAACTCTCAGAATTAATTATAATCAATCAGCAAATATACTAAATCTATTGATACTAACTAGCTCTAGTAACAAATCTAAATAATAATAAAACAGTAAGCATGCTTAAATATTTTGAATCTTATTAACTTATAAATGGCTTATTCAGATACAAGAATAGTAATAGGTGGTTTAGCCCATGTTCCTATTCTTATTTTTATAGCTAATTTCATTAAAGGTAAGTTTGGAGTTAAAACTGAAGAAGTAAAAAAAACTGTAGTTCTAGAAGAACCAATTAAAGTTACTGAGGAAAATGAAACTGTAGTTAAAGAAAATAAAGAAAAAACTATAAAAGAACTCTCAAATAAGCTTGATAATATCGAAGTAAAGGCGGATGAGGTTTATGAAAGAGTGAAGAAGAAAAAGAAAGATAAGAATAAGAAAAAAAAGAAAAATATTAAAAGAGATTAAGACAAGATTTATTTGAATTGTCCCTTGGATTTTCATCTTAGAGCTTAGTTGCCACTCAAAATTTACTTAGCTATAATTTTTGAGCGGGCTAAAGTCTATAAACTCCACGAGGATTTAGTCCGCTCCGAAAGGGAATTTGTTAGTAGATCGGCTCAATTAGATACAAATATTTTGATTCTTTGATATAAGAGTTTTGAATATTGCTAATACACTTCTATTAAGGTTATCTAGTTCAGTGACTAAATTTTCGTGGAGACTGCTTTAGTTAATTTCTTTTATTGGCTGATTATGAAATTAGCCGAATCCCATTATGGAGAATCATTAGTTCCAGTAAAAGTTACATCTAATTCAATTAAACCATTTACAAAATAATTTTTTAGTTTTTCATTATTCAACTTCTAAGTTAAATTAATTACAACAATAGAAATTCTTACCTCCAAATAATTTATTAACTTTTTCTTATGGTTATTAGTGAAATCAACAGAAGCTTAATAAGATTAGTCTTTTATTCCAATGAAAGATTTACTAACTAGAGAATTTTTATCCTGAGTTTAACTATAAAAATATTTTTGTTAATTTGATAACTGTTTTTTTTATAGTCGTTTATTAGTATCACTTAACGAAATTTTTTACAATGTATAAATTCCTAATTAACTTATTCTATTTCTTATTAATTAAATCTAACGAATCTCGTTATTGTTATACATTACATGAGATCGATGAAGCTGCAAATAAGATCGTTAGAATTAATATTTATAGTTCTATTAGATAAGTTTAAGAAAATATTTCTAATATTTAATGTTTTAAGTAGAAAGCCATACCTTCTTCTATAACTTGAGAATAAAGTTCATTTTAACCATAAAATAAATGTATCCATGTATGGAACTATATATACAAACCTGAGCAGAATAATTTAATATTATAGTACTTGAACAGAAAATTTACTATATATGACACAGTCAAAATTAGAAGGATTACTAAAGATAGATAACGAATCATATAATCTTTTGCGAGTCTTAACTATGTTCATGAAATTGGATAACTCTCAGGAGGTTCCGCTACAGGCAATTGCAGTATTTTGGTACGTGGCAACTTATCACAATTGCAATAAAAGAGATATAGAAATTTTTTTTAAAATGTCGAAAGCTAGTGCTTCGAGAATGACGGATTATATAAGTAGATATCACAGGCTAGGCAAAACTGGGTTGGGTTTGATATCTAAGGAACAAGACCCAAAAGATAAAAGAAGAACAATTTTGAAACTTACTAGGAAAGGTAAAGATTTAATTGAAAAATCATTTACGACTCTATACGAGGATATAAAAAGTTATGAAGGAGACTTTGAGGAATGAATAATTTACTTAATTTAAAAATCAATAACTTATAAGAAAAAGTAAAGGTAATATAGTTCTCCAATAAATCATCAACTACGAAATATCTGATGTAAATATAATTAATTAGTTACTTTACAAACATTATAATATTGCTACTTTTCAAGTAAGAGATTCAATTAATTTTGTATGTTTAATTCAATACCTAGCGAATTAATCGAAGTAATGCAGCTAACGATTGTATTTTCAAGTTTATTTGGAACTATATTAGTTTTATTATTTACAGCAGATAAGGCTAATACAAAGAATTTATATATGAAAAAAGCTAGATAATTAGAATTTATTTTTGAGTTTTTTTAATAGCAAGTTATGTAATTTCACCTAGTAACATAACACTATCAATTTTATATATGGTTGTAGTACCATTCATATATTATTTAATGCAATTTTTATAACCTTCTATTTTTGCTAATTCTTTAATTTTTAAGCCAGTTTCTTTCAAAAGCGTTTCTTGTATATTATCGTCATTGAATTTATATACAGCACCTTTTTCAGAGAGTTTTATACAAGTGTTTTTATATTTTGCTTCTTTAATAACTGGAGAAATATATACACAAAACAAGATTAAAAAACCACCATAAGTCAATACTCTTCTATGTTTTTTCCACCAGTCGTAAAATTTTATTGACATAAAAAGTCCTTACTATACTAATTTAAGAAATATTATCACTAATATAATTATTTTTTGATGTTTATAAATCTTCTTTATCTA
Organism: Prochlorococcus sp. AG-673-M19; assembly: GCA_003211115.1. Taxonomy (GTDB): domain Bacteria; phylum Cyanobacteriota; class Cyanobacteriia; order PCC-6307; family Cyanobiaceae; genus Prochlorococcus_A. The sequence goes on along the minus strand of QCTP01000004.1, from coordinate 22,435 downwards.
AAACAAATTAATAAAGACTGACTTAATTTATCAATCCCATCTCTTTCTGTTAATTAATTTATGTTTTAAAATTCTTTAATCACCAGTAATTATTTAATTCTAATAATTTAAACAATTTATAGCATTAAAAAACACCTCAATATCAGGAGCTTTAAAAATGAATAATCGCCATCACCAAGTTTTAATAAAGAAAAGCAAGAAGTAATCATTTATAACACTATATGTAGTGAACAAATAAATCTATTTTGCACTATTTGTGGGGTTGATATCCATAAAAAATTCTGCAATAATAGAAGTCCCCATCACCTAGGCTCGGCATTAGTGCAAGAGTCTTTTTTTTTGCATATAAGAATTTTTCTCAAAACCAACTCAATTAAAGTATTCTCTTCAATTTAAAATTTAGATAAGTACATATATTTAAAATCATATGAAAAGCTAATTATTATCTACTCACAGTTGAACTTTTTATGCTACATAATATGTTTACATAAAGTAACAATTAAATGAAAAGACTTATTCCTTATATCGCCTTTGCATGTCTGACTGGTTTCACAGCTACAGGTGGCTTACAAGTTTTGGCAGGAGGCTGCAGCAGTCACATTAATAAAAAAGTAGAAATCAAATGCGCTGAAGATGACAATGAGTGTCAAACTGAAAAAGCTGAAAAGTTTGAATTAAGCAAAACTGCAAGGTCATAAAAATTGACTCAACTTAGTTTAATCATTAACTCTGCTCCAAGAGATTTAATTGAATTTATATTCTGTTTAACGATTGGATATGTTGCAGGTTCCCTAGGATTTATTTAATCACCAACAACATGACTACTACATCATTTTTTCTAATATTTTCAAGTGCCCTTTTAACATACCTAATGGCTTGTTTATGGAGAGATCTTATAAATCAAAAAATAAATATACAGTGAAATATATTCTTTAAAATTTGTTTTTTGAGGTTTGATTTAAAATTATTTAAAAATATTTTTAATTAAATAGGTTATTGCACTTGATCCAATGATAAGAAGATAATTAGCTTATACCCATAAAGGAATAATTGAATATACGAATTCAAAAAAAAGGATACTTTTTCAAGAGCAAATTTTAGGTGATTCAATTTGAAGAAACCTTATTAATAAGCAGAAGAATTGATTTATGAAAATATGGGGAGAAAAACTACAATAGAGAAGAAGTCGAGATGCCGCAGATACAAAATATAAGGTAATTTATCAAAAGCGATTAAACAAATAAAAGATGATTTCCCAGATAAAGAATAATTTTATAAACTTTCAAAAAATCTGCTTAAATAGAAATGTTGTTAATACAATCTAAAAGAACAACATCAGCACCAATTTTTGTGAGACTCTATAAAGATATCAACGGTTTGCTGATTTCTAATCTCTTCTTCAAGTAGTTCTTCCTTCGATCTTTTTTTATTTTGAGGATTAAATTTTTGATTCTTAAGAGTTGTTGTAGACATCTATTTATAAATTACGTTTTTAAATCATAAAAAGATTAAAACAGCTTATGAAGAGAAAATAGGTACGGTTTATGGAACTTAAGTATACGGATAAAGGATTTCCTCGTAAATTTATTTATTATTTAAATTATTAAATAGTAAAAAAGAAAAAAATTGCATAGACAAATCTTGAATTATTAAATAAGACTATACTTTTTAATTAAATAACCTTTTTGCTAAAAAGATAAAATTGACTAATTAAAATGCATCCCATGGTTTTAGTCCAGTTTTAAATAAAGGAAAAGAATTTTTTTCATTTTTTAGTATTTGTTTAAAAGTCAATTCTAAATTGATCAAAAAGTAATTATTAATTCTCTAAAGTTGGTAAATGTGTTTTAAATTTTGTATACATTGTACGGTTTTGAAATAGTTACTTCGTTACCAATAAGATATGGGTTATTTTGCAAAGCCAAATTACATAGAATATGATGAATGGTTTGATGCAAATATTGATCCACTAGACTTGATTAACTATTCAAACGAAACAGATTTTACAAATTCTGTTCATGAAAAATTTTATCAAATTTCAGTTCAAAATATAATTATTGGATCATCAAATAATTTGTTACATTTTTGAATCAACTTTTAAAATTTATTATTTAATTTTTATACCTCAAGCTTGAGTTAAAAGTTGAAAATATCCATTCTTGTTCAGAGAGTATTTATCAAACCAAAGGTTTAATAAGTTATCAAGTCCAATGCCCGATAATTTTTTTTTATTCATAATTTTGTAGTCTGATAAAGCTAGTAATAAATAAGGAAAAATCATATCAGAAACTCCTGGAGGAAGTTTTTTTAAAGGAACACAGTGACCTTTATCCCAGATTATTTGCATATCTTGAATGAATAAAGCGCTCCAATAATTAAAATCGCAATATAATTTTTCTGGAGGTAATAGATTTAGTTTTAATAGCTGCATCGAAGAAGTCATATTAATAAGTTATACAAATAAGATTCTTAAGATTTAGTAATAAGTTATCCATAATTAGAAAATTATATTGAATAAATTTGGATTAGATGAAAGAATCTACAAGCAAATTTTAACAATAAGTGTAGAACAGTGCAACACTTATTCTAAGGCCTTTTTTTCATTTTTTCCTGAAATTGGAGAAACATTAAGAATTTTGAGTAAATTTCTTTGTCCAGAGTTTCTTCTTTGGTATCAATATTTTTATATATTATGGGATTATTCTTAACCTGATAATTAAATTCGTTATTAATATTATTTATCCTTATTTCATTATTTTTATCATCAGTTTTACTTACAAATTCATTATTTATATTAAATAATCCTCTTTGAAATAAGGCTTCCTCTACTAAAATATTAATTATTTTAGAATTACTTAGATTATTTTCAAAACTTAATTTATTTATTAAATCTAGTACGATACCTCGAGGGATAAAGCCAACCCTCCTTTTCTTAGTAGGCATAACAAAGTGAAGCACTTGACTATAACAAGTGTTGCACTATATTTAAAACAAGTCAATATTTTTTACTTATGGTTATACCTATCACTATTTTATTAGGAGCAGTTGGATATCTTTACTACAAGTCGAAGGATGAGGTGACTCTTGTTGAAATAGATCAATTAGATTCTTCAAAAGAAAAGATAGCAGATGATGAGTTATACAAAGACTTGGAAGACCTATTTATCTAACTTAAAACTTTTACAATTTAAATTATTCCTATACACCAAAACCCATGTAATAGGAATGTAAGCTTAGTAACAATAAAATAGAGAACCCAAAATACCATACAAGGAACCATGTAATGAAAGCTACATCGTTAGATTTCTTCTTTTGGAATTTTTCTAATATTTTAGGCAAATAAATAGATCTGTAAGTAGAGATCTTTAGAGACTTCATAATTTATTTTTAATTTTGTTTTTTTTTAAATAACCAAATAAAATACATTAATGCAAGTGTTATTACAATTTTCTTAAGTTCAATTAAATATTTATTTCACGTATTCAATGAAATTTAAGTATTTAGATAAATAGAAAATCCTTGCCCCATACAACTTCGTTTCATAACCGAACCAACAAATATTTTTAACAGTAATTAATATATAAAAAAACATCTACAGTTATTTATGCCTGTACACCAAGATTACGAAATTAAGATCAATATAAATGAATTGATTGAAAAAAGAATTCCTTGTTGTGATTTATTACATCCTGATCATTGCCTAACAGAAAAACAAGTATCCGAAATCGCGCATGATATCCGAATGGATTTAAACCTTCATGATTTATATAAGCAAGTTGACCAACACATTATGAACTTTGTAAATGCTGCAGGAATTGATAACAAGGACCACTGGGTAGAAACAAATCTGCCTGACTTAGATAGAGATGTTAAAGAAGAAGTTGGAATAGAATTTGATTAATTTATTTGATAAACTACTTTGTCAATAAAACAAAAACTAACAATTTTAATAAATATATTTTTTTTCTAAATCATCAATTAATTTATAGATACTCTCAGGAGTCCTTTTTCTACTTTTAAGGGTGAATTTTACTATTGTAAAGCCTACTATTAAAAGTGAAATTATTGCGATAAAAAGGATTTGCAAATTAAAAGTCATTCAAAAATTTTCTCTATACATACAAATTATTTAAACAATATGAATTTTTAAATAGGTACTTTATACATAATTTAAATATAGTTAGCCATTAATATCAAGTAAATTTTAACTGAAAACTTAATTCAGTCTTAATTTTTAAACTATTATATATTTCGAAACTTGTAAAAAAATTAAAAATGATTAATGCGTTTGCTTTAACATTATCTGAAATTGGGATAGGGAAATTAGAAATACTAGTGATCGGAATAGTTTCTTTAATATTTCCGACATTATTCATAATTGCATCTAAAAATCTTGATGCAAAAGGTGTATTTGATTGGATGATGGAAAAGCCAAATGATTGGATTGGTAGAAAATAAATTTTTTATTTATGGAATACTTATTATCTGAGTACCAAATTTTCTAATTCATATGAAGGGAAGTCGAATATCTGGCAATTATTCTCGAGACTCAAAAGAATATTTTTATTAAGTAGCTCAAAATTAATAAATTTGTTTAATTTATTATTTGAAAACTCTTGATTTGTTTCACCAATTGCAAATTTCAACGCTCCATCTTTGGAAATTCCAAATTTAGTTGTATTACAATAAGTATTTGAAAATTTTCTAGAAATCTTTAGAGTATGGTTTTCAATCGCCTCTGGCGAAAAATCAATAGCATTAACTGGGCTTACAAATGTAAATAAAAAACATACTAAAAATACATTGAAAACATTTCTAATCATTTGAAAGAAAAGAATTTTTAATTTAATTCACTTTAAAGATATTTAATAAACAAACGTGATTTAAAATATTATAAAAAATCAATTTTTTTATAAGATAATTAAAACAATTTATTTTGATGATAAATACTCTCTAATTAAGTATTTTAATGTTTTAATTCTTATTGGCATTTTTTTTAAACGCTTAAGAATTTTTTTCATGACAAAATGTTATTTAATTAAATTGATATATTTGTATAAATAACAAATTTGAACAATAATTTCAAATAAAAATAAATTATTTTGCTTTCTTTCTTTCTTTATTTGATGCATCTTCTACCATCGAGCAGATTATTGAGAAATTAAGAATACTATGAGTTAAAACAGAATTTATTAAACTCAGAAAATAATATCCAGTTATTTATATTTTATAAATATGTTGAGAATTCTCCAAATTAATTTAAAACCTCCAGAAAAGAACAAAATTTTACCTAGCAATAGTTTAAAAGATACAATATTTTGTAAGGTGCTGTTAATTTAACCTTTTCTTTTTCCAATATTGCTACAAATGATAGAGAAATTTTCTTTTATCAGAATTTGATTATTTACTTGAGTTATAGTTCCGAAAGATAACTAGTCAATTAAAAAAAGATATTAGTTTATGGAAAATAAGCAAATTAATTTTTTTAAAGCTAAAGACATTAATACAGTTTTAAAACCTTTTAAGAAGGGAACTGTAGTAAGTATCGATAATCTAGAGATAAGAGAAAGGCAAAAAGAATTAGAAATAGGTCTATATGGTTGGTATGCTATATGTCCTGCGAATGAACTTAAAAAAAACAAGCTTCACTATTTTTCATTATTTGATGAACCCCTTCTTCTGTTCAGAGACGAGAAGAATAATGTTAGGTGTGTAAAAAATATTTGTCCCCATAGAGGTGCCTCTTTTTATGGAGGTTCAATTTCTAATGGTGAATTAACATGTCCATACCATGGGGCAAGATTTAGTGCTGAAGGAAATTGTCAGAACATTGATAGAATTACTTGTAGTCATATAGTTGATAATAATTATGATAATTATGCAAAGAGGATTCACTTATCTCAATACAAAGCTGTTGAAAAAGACAATTATATTTTTGTTTATTTTTCCGATCAGTCTGAAACAGATTTAAATAGTATTAACGAGAAGTCCTTAATTAACAATTATGAATTGGTTTCCAATGGATTTTATGTTAAGGATTCTGTATCAGAAGAAGTTTTAGTGGATTTTAAATGTGACTGGTCAAGAATTATTGAAAATCATTTAGATATCCTTCATATTTTCTGGGTTCATGGAAATACAATCCCAGATAAAGAAGTAAATAAAAATATACTAGTAAGTTTTAATCAAAAAATAAACATTAATCCAAAATATATTGAAAGCATATATTATTATAAAAATAATCCTTCAAAAGAATTTATAAGAATAAAGTATATTCCTCCAGGAAGAATTTTAATATATAAAGGAGATCCAGCTGTTTCTAGATATGTTCAAGTGTTAGATCACATTCCATTAGGAGATAATAAAGCAAGAGTGATCGTTAGACATTATAGGAAATTCCTTAAAAACAAATTATTAAATAACTTAATATTGTTTAAAGAGATTCAAAAAAAGATATTCTATAAAATTTTTGATGAAGATTATATGATTCTTAAAACCCAAACTTACAACCACAAATTAGGACTAATAAAGAATGACGAGATAAAATTATTAGGTGAAGATAGAATAATAAATTATTTCTGGAAATGGTATAAAAAATCAGAAGAGATAGATAATCCCTGGATACAAAAAAATGAGAAAGAAGATCTAAATGTTTATGATGAAATAATATTTAAATATCCTCCAGAAATTAAGAAATTAGAGGTAATTAACAATATAAACATTATAAGAAAAACATTTATTAGATATGCAGCTCCACTAATATTTTTGTTGCTAGTAATATAATTTGAATGAAAAAAGTTAATAGACCAGCATGGCTTAATTGGCTTTATCTCTTGATATTCATTCTTAGCTCAATACAATTATTTATATTTTGGAGTAGCAAATTATAATGTCTAATGATTATTGGCTTGAAGCAAAAAATATTAGTTGTTTAAAAAATGAATATGAGGTTGTCAGGGATTTAAATTTAAAACTAAAATACAATGAAAATGTTATTTTAATTGGACCAAATGGTTCAGGTAAATCATCTTTGTTAGATTTAATAAATAGAAATATATATCCTGTTATAAAGAAAGATACCGTTTTTAAAATATTTAATGAAGAACTAATTAATGTTTGGGAACTTAGAAAAAAAATTAGTACCGTAAATAATGAAGTAAAAATAAGATTAAATCCAAGATTAAAAGTTTTTGATTTAATTGTTAGTGGTTTATACGGTAAATATTGCAAAATTCACGATATATCTGATGAAGATGTTTTTTTAGTACAACATCTTATTAATAAGATGTTCTTAACAAATTTATCTCAAAAACTTTTTTCCCATTTATCTGAAGGTGAAAAAAAAATTGTACTTATTGCAAGAGCAATAATTAAAAAACCAAAAATACTAATTCTTGATGAGCCAACTGCTAATTTAGATTTGAAATCTAAATTTCAAGTGATAGATAAAATTAATGAATTAAATAATTTAAATACGATAATAATATGCATAACTCATGATATATCAATGATTACGAAAATATATAATAGGATCATAATGTTAAAGGACAGAATGATAATTGCAGATGGAACGCAAAAAGAAACTATAAATAGTGAAAATTTAAGTAATTTATTTGATATTAAAGTTGAGGTTATTAAACATAAAGGTAACTGGCATATTTACAGAAATTCTAAATAATAATTAGAAATAAAATAATTAAGGCGATTATAAAATAAAAAATCTTTTTATTTTTTATTTGAAATAAAGACTTGTTTCTAAATGATGAGGAACCACATTTAAAGCAAACCATTTTACCCCCCAAGGATCTGTCGGAAACTAGATCAGAGCTACCGCAATTTAAACAGATTTTAATTGAGCTCATACCTAATTTTTTAAATTAAACCTCTCCTAAATAAATTATATAATTGTTAAGAAAAAATTCAAATTATCATTTGATAATGAGAATCGGTTGCAATAAGTAGCTGAATGTTTCATAATTGATAATAATTCTCATTATCAACAGTTATCGAAAATGAATTTCCATACTTATGGAGACTATTCATCAAAAACAGTAAGAATAATAACTGGGCAATCAGTTCTTATAGATCCATCATCAAGACCAAAAGGTACCTGTCTAGAGGTTGAAAGTGGTATTGCAAGAGTTTATTGTCCTTGCGAAGAGACAGAAGGAATGACACTTGCTTTCTTGCAGTCAGGAGATCAATTAAGAACTGATTTATTATGCAGTGAAGGAGTTTGTGTAGAAGCTTTAACTGATTTATCCTTTCATAGTAACGTTAATATTAGTGAAAATTCTGGATTTGATTCTGTTAATGAATGGACTCTACAACTCCTTAGAATTAGGCATCTAGGAAATGCAGAACAAAGATTGCAAGCTCTATTTTCAATATTGGTTAATCGCCTAGGAAGAAGATGCGGTCAATGGTGCGAGTTACCTTTCAGGCTTACACATGAAAGGATCGGAGAATTAATAGGATCAACCCGAGTAACATCCACAAGATTAATTTCAAAACTACGCTCATCAGAGTTGTTAATAGCTCCAATTGGAACACAAACAGTAAGCGTAGCGCCATCTTTTATTGAATCCTCGCCGCTTTAAACAAAATATGCATATATCCGAATCCATAATCAACAACTTATTAATTGAAGTTGACGCATTAAGTTACAGGATATCTAATATTCATCAAACTTTTTTAAACACTTCACATGTAGGTTTGCGTGAGAGATTATTTAATGAAAATATAAAGATCTCGCAAAGATTAAATGAAATATTTTCAATAGCAAAAGTATTAAAAGATAGAAACAATGAAAATATAAGTTTTTCTAGTTTATTGGTTGAGAAATGTGAAAGAACTATTGCAAAAGAGAGAATAGAAAAAAATTTATTTTTTCTTTAAATCGCTATCAATTAAAAGTATTGCAGAAGGTTGATTCGCTGCAAATTTAACTTTACCTAATATATGAGCGAATTCGTCCTCTGATTTTGTTTGAGCGTCCACAATTGGATCCAAGAAAACACTAGTCCTTGTATCTGAAATTCTATCTGAAATTGAATATAGTTGTTGTAGTGAGGAAGTTAAATCAGCTTCCATATTAAATGAATAAGATATTAAATCCTCAATAGAATCCCATGTCTGAATCGGAGCAGGTAATTCCTTCAACTTTACTGTTTGTCCCCTAGCAATAAAATAATTAGCAAATTTATAGGCATGTTCCATTTCTCCTTGAGATTCACTTAGAAAAAATGAAGCAAAGCCATCTAAATCTCTTTCTTGGAACCATAAATAAATAGAAAAATATTGAACATTAGCATATCTTTCCATTGTTAAATGGTCATAAAAGTTATCCAAGAGGCTAGTATCCATTGGCTGAGCCACCGCTCTACCAGAAGGACCCAAATTAACTAGTTTTTTTGTTTGTAAATTATTCTCAATCATTGTTCAAAGTATAGATATTTAAATAATACAACATTTTGTATAAATAAGTAATTTAAAAAAGAATTAAAATATATTAGTGAATATGATAATGAATATCAATAGCAATATCAATTAAATGGATTTTAAAAATTATTATTCTGAGTTGCTATTAATTAATAAACTATATAGTAATAAAAAAAAGAAATGTAAAAAGAAAAAATGCTCAAACTGGAAAGGCGGCAAATGTAATTGCTTATAAATTTTTTATTAAATAAAAATTTTTTTTGCTCCTGGATATACAAAAAAGAAGCTATCTTTAGCAATACTTAAGGCACATTTATCACCAATATTAAAACTTTTATTAAGTTTAGTTCTGACCCTTAATGTTTCTCCTTTAATAGATAATTTATAAATAAAATGTTCAAACATAAATTCTTTTGAAATTATTAATGCTTTGCCATCATTACATCTATCAATAAAAATAAATTTAGGAGAAATAGAAATAAATTTGATATTAATTTCACCCTCTAAAGAAGAATTATTTATTTCACCAATACAACATGAATAAAAGTTTTCATCTTTTTTGAGTTTAAGAATATTGTTACCAAGAATAAAACTACTTACAAAAATTGTTTTAGGGTTTTCTAAAAGTTTTGTGGGTGAATCAATTTGATGTATTTTCCCTTCATTCATTACAGCAACCTTATTACAAATAGACATTGCCTCTTCAGGGTCATGAGTAACCATTAATCCGCTAGCATTACAACTTTCAAGGATATTTGGTAGTTCACTTCGCAATTTTAACTTTACATGCATATCCAGACTACAAAATGGTTCATCTAATAATATAAAATCTGTTCCTGGAGCTAAAGCTCTGGCAATAGCGAGTCTCTGTTTTTGTCCTCCTGATAATTCGTGTGGATATCTATTTATAAAATTTTCGAGACCAACAATATTTATTAGAAAATCAACTCTAGATTTATTCTTTTTATCTTTTAAACCAAACATTGCATTTTCTAAAACTGTTAGATGTGGAAAAAGTGCATAATCCTGAAAAACCATCCCAATTTTCCTTTTTTCTGGATTTAGTATTTTACTTTTATTCGAAATTTCGCGGTCATTTAAAATAATCCTTCCTTTAGATGGATATTCGAATCCTGCAATCAATCTTAAAAGAGTAGTTTTACCACAACCAGAAGGTCCGAGAAGACCTAATAATTCTCCACTGTCAATTTTTAAATTAATTGAATTTAATATCCAATTAGAAATTTTTTGATTATCATATTTATGATGTAAATCATCAATTATTAACGCCTCTTTTTGCACTAAAACATTAAAGTCTTTTAGATATTTAAGTTAGCAGAAAAAATTCATCATAAATAAAACTTGTATAATTTTATACATCCTCTAAAAAAATAAATGAAAAAAAGTGAAAGAGCGGAAATAATACTTAAAGAACTTAAAATTTTATATCCATCTCCTCCAATTCCGCTTAATCACCGAAATGCTTTTACACTCCTTGTTGCAGTTGTATTGAGTGCCCAGTCTACAGATAAAAAAGTTAATGAATTAACTAAGAAATTATTCAAAGTCGCAGATACTCCACAAAAAATGGAAGAACTCGGAGTTACCAGAATTTATGAATACATTAAACAATTAGGGCTATCTAACCAAAAATCTAAAAATATTTATCTCTTATCAAAATTATTAATCGAAAAATTTCATAGTCAAGTCCCTAATTCATTCGAAGAGCTTGAATCTCTGCCTGGAGTTGGTCATAAAACAGCTTCAGTTGTAATGTCACAGGTTTTCAATATTCCATCTTTTCCTGTTGATACTCACATACATCGTTTATCACAAAGATGGGGGCTTACAAATGGGGCGAATGTGCAGCAAACTGAAAAAGATCTTAAAAATATTTTTCCAATCTCAGAATGGAATACATTACATTTACAAATAATTTTCTATGGAAGAGAATATTGTACGGCAAGAGGCTGTGATGGTACAAAATGCTTAATGTGTAGAACACTTTATCCCAATAGAAAAAAGAAATTTATATGTAAAAAGCCTTGAAATATTTATATAATAATAAAATTAAAACAAATATTATGAAAATTGCTATTACAGGGGCTTCAGGTAAAACAGGATACAGAATAACTGAAGAAGCATTAAAGAAAGGAATAAAAGTAAAGCAGATAGTAAGGAAAAATTCAAAGGTTACTGAGAATCTTAAAAAAACTGAGACTATTAGAATCTCATTAGATAATAAAGATGCATTAGATAAGGCTTTAGAAAATGTAGATGCATTAGTAATTGCAACTGGGGCAAGAGCTTCTCTAGATTTAACTGGACCTGCGAAGGTAGATGCACTTGGTGTATATAGGCAATTGCAGAGTTGTAAAAGAGTAGGAATAAAAAGAGTTATATTAGTTAGTTCTTTATGCACTGGTAAATTGTTTCACCCATTAAACTTATTTGGTTTGATTCTTATCTGGAAAAAAATTGGTGAAAATTTCCTAAAAGATCTATGTTTTGATTGGACGATAATAAGGCCAGGAGGATTAAAGGAAATTGAAAAAATAGAATCTCAAAACATCGAGTATACAAAAGAAGATACACAATATAAAGGCTCTATACCAAGAAGATTGGTAGCAAAATGTTGTATAGATTCTTTAATTAACAAAAAATCTATTAATAAAATAATAGAAGTAACAAGTTCCAGTGAGAATAAAAAAGTATCTTTTAAAAAGGCTATGCAAACTATTTAAAAGATGCAAAGATAAATAAAAACCATGAAAATAAATCCAAAGATTGATGCATTACAGTTGATGCTTACAGATTTAAGAACAAGAAATGAACCTATTAGACATAAAGCAGCATTTAAAGGATGTCAGCCAGAATTTCAAAGTCTTGTTTCTAGATTAATAAAGCAGTTAGAAAGTGAATTAAATTCTGAAAAAATAATAAATCGAGATAATTAATCTAAATTTTTATTTAAATGAATTTAAATAATCTAATTTAGCTTGTTTTGAAAGTTCGTCATATCCTCCAAAAAATACATCATCTAAAAAAATTTGTGGAAAAGTATTATGGTTACTTAAGGCATTAACCTTTTGAAAATCTAGGTCATTTTCAATTAAAATAGCTTCATAAGTAATACTTAACGAATCAAGCAACCTAATGCTTCTTTTTGACCAAGGACAATTTTTAAGAATATATGCTTTTACTCGTGATTGATTATCACTTAAATATTGATTTGATATTTCAACAGTGTTATTTACAAAGGAAACTAATAAGATATCAGTTCCTTTTTTAACAATCGAACCTTCTTCTAAATGCCCTCCAAAAACATTACATCCCTCATCAGCAAATCCTAAATGAAGATGGACATCACCATTATTAAAATGTCCATTAAGGGATACGATTTCTAAGTTACCTTCAAATTTACTAATTTCTTGATTACCAGGGCACTGAATACAAGCTGTACTAAGATTACCTACTACCCCTGAAACATAACCATATAGATTATTTGAAAAAGTATATTCCTTAATACAAATAATCAAATCAGAATCTGGAGATAGCTTTAAGCTATGAGACTGCATTTAAGTATCTATAGTGTTTTAATAATATAAAATATAATGATTATAAGATAGTAGTTATGTTTAGAATCTTTAGGATTTTGTTAAAACCTAAAACATAATAAAATTGTAAAATATGATTTATTTACAAAAAAACTTTGTTAAAAAAAATATTAAAAAAATCAAAGCAAATATTCCAAATGTTTTGACAATATCTCGATTATTTCTAACATTTCCACTAATAATATTTTTAGAAATTAACAAAACTAACCTTGTTTTTACTCTAATTATTATCGGAGGAATAACAGATTATTTTGATGGATATTTTGCACGAAAATTAAATCTTAAAAGTACGTTTGGAGCTATTTTTGACCCATTAACAGACAAAATATTTCTACTTATCCCTTTACTATGGCTATGTAAAATGGGAATAATACCTTTTTGGTCACTAGCAATAATATTATTTAGAGAATTAATAATATCTGTATTAAGAACAACTATGAAAGATGGATTACCTGCCTCTCAACTAGGCAAATGCAAAACCTTCTTCTTTTTTATTGCATTAGTTTTATTTTTCCAACCATTTTCAAAAGATCTATTATCTAGTTTAGGAATAATATTTTATTGGATAGGATTTATTTTGACACTTATAACCTTTATAGATTATTTAAGAGTTAAAAAGAATACTATCTGAATTGCTATCAAATTCATTATCCTTTTTAAATTGATAATCTTTGATAAAACTGTCTTTCAAACCACTAAGTAAATCAAATTTTGGTTTCCAATTTAAATCGTTTTTTATTTTGGAAATATCAGTTTGATAGTGATTTAATCTAATTGGAAATCCTTTTCTTGATTTAGGATCTAATTTTTCAAAATCAAATTTATTTAAAGAAATTTCATTTTTATTTAAACCACAAACTTCTGCACACATATAAATTAAACCTTTTATAGTGACTCCTTTTTCTCCAGAACAGTTATAGATACTATTTTTAGATTTCTCAAAATCTAAACACCTAATCATTACATCACTTAAATCTGAGACATGCCCTAACTGAGTTATCAATGAACCATCTCCAGGAATTGGGATTTTTTTAAGATGCAATAACCTTTCAAAAAACCAATTTTCAATTTTATTATAATTTCCTGGTCCATAAATATAAGTAGGTCTAAAACTTGTAAAAGGAATCTTTTTTTCAATTAGCCAATTTTCAGTCTCGAACTTTCCTTTATGTCTACTTTGTGGATCAAGTGAGGAGTCCTCCGATAAGGGTAATTCATAATTCTTGGAATAAACACCTGCTGAACTAACGTAAATATATCGTTTAAAAGAATCAGCTACATTCTCGATAAGAAGTTTTGTTTGTTCTACTTCACGACCAGATATATCATAAATTACATCATATTTTTTATCTTTAATCTTATGAATACTTTCTATATTATTTCTATCACCCTTTATTAAATTTGTATTCTCAGGATTAGATTTATTGCCCCTTGTAAAGATATCAATATCATAATTATGATTTATCAACTTACCTACCAAAGACTTGCCTACAAATCTTGTTCCGCCCATTACAAGAATTTTCATATTCCAAAAGTATTAAACTAAAATAGTAATCTAAGTTAGAACTATATTATTGAATAGTACTACTAGGAAGTAATTAATGAAAAGGACCAATCCATGAAACTAATCCCTGCAATAGATTTGATGAATGGTAAATGCGTAAGACTTTTTAAAGGTGACTTTAAAAAGAGAAAAGACTTTTCAAAAGAACCTCATGAGCAAGCTAAATATTGGGAAAAAGAGGGTGCTAAATGTATCCATATCGTTGATTTGGATGCTGCCAAAACCGGTATAGCAACAAATGATCAATCAATCAAAAAAATTGTTAATGCAGTCAACATTCCTATACAAATTGGAGGAGGCATAAGATCACTAGAAAGAATTGAACAATTATTGTCTTATGGTATAGATAAGGTAATAATGGGCACCTCCGCAATTGAAAATAAAGCATTAGTAAAAGACTTAACAAATAAATATCCAAAAAGAATAATTATTGGAATTGATGCAAAAGATGGAAAAGTAAGTACAAGAGGATGGTTAAAACAATCTAATGTATTGGCCACTGATCTAGTAAAAGAATTTTCCTATTTTAAAATCGACAGTTTTGTTGTTACAGACATAAATACTGATGGAACCTTGGAAGGAACAAATGAAGTTTTTATAAAAAAGATTCTTGAAATTACTGATGTTCCTGTCATTGCTTCAGGAGGGGTAGGTTCAATTTCTGATTTATTATCATTAACAAAATTTGAGTATTCTGGATTATACGGAGTAATAGTAGGGAAAGCCCTTTATGAAAATAAATTTACAATTAGCGAAGCAAATAATATTTTATCTACAGAAAAAATAAATGATATTCCAATTAATAAAGACTATTACGCCTGAAAACCCAGTGAATATTTATATAGCACTGGTTTTTACCGAATTTGTTAGTTAATTTTGTATAAGAGGTAGACTTTAAAATTGGAATTAATTAAGAAAAAATCGATCCTAATTATTGCTCCAAGCTTAATTGCAGAATCTTTATCATTAAAGTTGACTTCGATAGACAATAATTTAAATATCACACTAGATAGTGGGAGTAAAAAATTAAATCCAGATTTAATAATATGGAATATTCTTAATTACCAATCTGAAGATCTCATAAGATTGGAATTATTAAAATTAAAAGAGAGGTGGAATGAATCTAATATCCTTGTAATTTTTTCTGGTGAAATTTTAAATAAAGCAAACGTAACTCCCTCTTTAAATAGTGAAGGTTTACTTTTAAACCCTAGTGTTGATAAAGTTCTTGAATCTATAAATATCATTTCAGAGGGAGGAAGAGTATTCGACCTTGAAAATAATCCCTCTGTAGTTGTCAAAAAAGAAAAAGAACTTACTTTTAATCAGAAATTATTATCATCTGGACTCAAGCAAATTGATAATGAGATAAATTATATTTTCAAATATGTGAATTCAGACTCAATACCTGAATTATACAAATTCATTTTAAAGGGACGATTAAGAGAACTTATAACTGCTAAATCCTTTCTTATATTCCTATGGGGTAATTCATTAGAACTTTATTCAGAGGCTATTTATACTGAGAACAAAATCAATATAGAAAATAAAAATACTAATACTATTTTTATAAAAAATAAAAACACTTTAGAAATTTGGGATTTAATATTTAAACGTCTTAGTAAGAGATATGATTCAAATAATTTTGATGTTGAATTTAATAATTCATCTATCATTTTGTCAGGAATAAAAAAAGAGTTTATTTCACGACTAATATGCAAAATGCTTGATGAACTTGATAATTTAATAAAAAATATAAAAGAAAATTATAAAGAAAAAGACTATAAAGAGGACTTTAATTCTCTTATTGAAGAACTAAGGCTTAATACTATATCAAATATAACTGAAAGCTATTTCAGAGTTAAAAAAAATGGCGAATCGATCTCAATAAATGAGTATATATATAAAGAAGTAAATTGCGATGAAAGAGATAAAGAGTCACATGAATCAATAATGTTTATAGATCCAATAATAAAGAATGAACCCATAGATTATGATGGCAAACTATTACCTCTATACGAGACGGAATCATTTATTGTTCTAGAAAATATAATATCTAATTGGATTATAAGAAATTGTAATTTATTAGCCTCTGAAGTATTTAATATTTGTTCAAGTTGGCCGGAATTAAGGACAATACTGATAAATCCGCAATTGCAATCTACAAGATCTTTTGAAAGATTTAGAAATAATATCAACAACTTTAATAGATGGAACGAAAATATTTATATGCCTATCTATTTATATGAAAGTAAACGTGAATATATTGATATCATTGATTCTAAATTTACAAGATACTATAAGAATGAAAATAGAGAAAAAGAACTAGAAAATTTAGAGTGGTTTCAAAAACAAGTAACTTTATTAGTTGAAATTAGAGATGCAATAGCTCCACAATTAGAAATTGCTGTAAAATATATAGGTAACCTGTTTGTGAATTTCTTAACAAAAGTAGTTGGCAAAGCTATTGGTTTAGTTGGAAAAGGGATCTTACAAGGTTTAGGCAGATCTAGTACTAAATAAATTTCCTTCCTTTAATGAAGTTATTTCAAACAATACTTATCATATTCATCTTTTTTAGTTCTTATCCCGCTAATGCTAGTAGAAATACAAATAGCTATGACGGGAATATTTTCCCAATATATGCAGGAAATGGAGCAATAGTTCCTCCTCAAACTACACTTGAAGAATCATTAAAAAACGGAAGGGTATCTGTTTTATTTTTTTATCTTGACGATAGCTCTGATAGTAAAGCAATGGCTCCAATAATTTCTGGTTTAGATCTGATTTGGAGAAATAATATTGACTTGATTGCTTTAACTACTGATGAATTACAAAGCGATTATTCTAAAACAGACTTAAATAAACCTAATTACTATTGGAACGGTTTAATTCCTCAGACTGTAATTTTGAATAGCAGTGGAGAAGTTAAATTTGATAAGAATGGAATTGTTAATATTGATGATTTGAATAAAATTATTGGAGAATTAAAAGGAATTGACATAAATGAGACATCATTCTCAGTTGAAAGTTTTAACGAATACAACAGTATTATTTCAGAAAAAAAATGATCTCTCATGCATTTTTAAAATAACAATCATATGATTATTCTAAATATTTCTTTTATATTTTTATTTTTAATAATATTTCTAGATTTGTATATTAATAATTTCCCAAAATCAAAGTTAATTTTAGTTCCTCTAGATTATAAGTTTAGAAAAATAGATAAAAATAGTGAAGTAATTATTGATCTAAAAATTATCAATAAAAGTAAACATAAAGAAACTATGGTTTCTAATCTAAATCTAGATTTAGATTTTTTTAAATCTAAAAATAATCAATATCTTAAAGATTTAGATTATGCGCAAAGTATTTATATTTATTCTGGATCACTAAAAAAAAACATAAATAATTATTGGCCAACAACAATTATAAAAGCAAATTCAGAACTATTAATACAAGTAATTTTAAAATTTAAAAATAACGATTTAAAAAACAAAATTAAATATATATGGTTAAAGGTATTTTGGGAAAATTACGGTCATTTTGGGATAACTAAAAAACAAGATGGTTTGTTAGTGAATTTGAATCGCCATAATAAAAAAGAACTGATTGAAATTCCTTTAAAACTAGGTTACAAAGCTATCGCTGTTAAAACTGATTTGCTTGGCTCATTTGATAATCCAATTGAAACTGTTATAAATTACTGTAAGAATGTCACAAAACAGAAAGATATATTAACTATAGGTGAGACACCACTCGCAATTATGCAAGGTAGATATATTTCTCCTCAAAATTTAGAATACAATTTATTTTCTAAAATATTATGTTATTTTTTTCATCCCACAAGTAGCCTTGCCACAGCTTGTGGGATGCAATTATTAATCGATAAAATAGGTATTACGAGGATAGCCTTTTCATTAATTGTGGGATTTTTATTTAAATGTATTGGGGTTAAAGGAATATTTTATAGATTAACCGGTTTTGAATCTTCACTAATTGATGATATTAGCGGAACAGTTGTTCCATACGATAAAAGCATAGTTATGGGTCCAATAAATACTAAATTGTTTTGCGATAAATTATCAAAACAGCTTGAAGTAGAAGTAGCAGTGGTTGATGTTAATGATCTTGGTGGTGTAAAAATATTAGCCAGTTCAAATAATTCAGTGAATAATATACTCAAAGAAATCTTAAAGGTTAATCCAGCAGGCAATTCTGACGAAAAAACACCTATAGTATTAATAAGGAATAATAAATAAATGAAACAAGATTTAAATCATGATTTGAATTTCAATAAGTATAAAAAGGTTACCTTTGAGGAGCTTCATATTCGTCATTTAAATTTATTAATGGATTTAAAAAGTGAGAAATTAAATAATTGGTTTTTAAAAATGGCAATTATTAATACTTTTGAAGACTTAAAAATTTTTTTAAATAATTTAAAAAAAAATAAGCATAAATGTATTATTGCAATAGAAGAAAAAAAAATTGTAGGTTATTTAAACATATTTCCTTTAAACTGTAAGGGCTCATGCTTAAGGATTTCAAAGCCTAATTTAACAAATATAAAGTCTTCTTTAACTGAAAAAGATATGACCCTGGGATTGATAAAGAAATCAATTTCTATTACAGATATAAAAACCTCAAGTTGGGTAATAAATTCTGATATAAATAATAATCACCTTATTTCAAGTGCAAGAGAATTAGGTTTTCAACCATTACAAAACGTAAAACTGTGGAGTAAAAGTAATATTAATAAGTCCATTAAAAATACAAATGAAAAGTCTTATTCTATTGATGAATTTCAAGAAATCAACAAATTAAATTTGATAAATGTACTTAACTTTATTCGTTCAAATCAATCTCCCTTAATAAGGACGATATTGGATCTTGATCAAAAAGATATTTCCAATAGAAATGATTTAAATAGCGGTGCAATAATTTATAACAATACAGTTATATGCACTATTTTAAAAGATATAAATTTTCAAGATAGTAAAGTTTATACATTAACAATTGGTAGAAGTTGGGACGATAGATTAAGTCCTATTTTAAAAAATATCCTAAATAATTTCTTTGAAAAATCACCTTATTCTATAATTAAAACTTATGAAGAAAATACTGAATTAAATTCATATTTAGAGAATTCTGGTTTTAGAGATAATTACCAAGAAATTATCCTTGTTAGAAATACTATTGTTAGGAATGAATCTAAGCAGATTAATAAAATAAACCAATCATTAGAATCGATTTTTGAAAAATTAAATCCTCAAGGTAATGCTTACCCCTCCCCATTCCCTTTGAAGTCTAAGTGAAGTATTGCAAACCCAAATCTAAGTCAATATTAAGCTTAGATGTTGGGATAAAAAGAATAGGACTAGCATATTGTGATTCACTTTTTATTACGGTAAATATTCTTCCTGCCGTAATGAGAGAAAGAAACAATAACGAATTAATTACTATTAAAAATCACATTAAAAAACTTAATTTGACTGGTTTTATAGTTGGTTTACCTCTTGATGATGAGGGGGGAATGACATCTCAAGCTTTTGATTGCAAAACTTATGGTGAGTTTCTTTTTA
The DNA here is from genome assembly GCA_003211115.1 of Prochlorococcus sp. AG-673-M19. Classification (GTDB taxonomy): domain Bacteria; phylum Cyanobacteriota; class Cyanobacteriia; order PCC-6307; family Cyanobiaceae; genus Prochlorococcus_A. Next base: position 2,228 of record QCTP01000004.1, on the reverse strand, counting down.
ATGAATTAAAACTTCCTTTTTCCTTTGTCAATGAACATAGCTCAACATGGGAATCAACAAATAGATTTGGTATAAAGAAAGATAAATCTGGACTTATTGATAGCTTGTCTGCCAAGATAATTCTTGAGCAATGGATGAAGGAAGGTCCTGAGTTAAAAAAATTAGTGGGTAATAAACAAATATAATATTAATATAAATCTAGATAAGTTAAATCAAAAATGAATGATCATAACTCACAAGATAATTATGAGGCTCAAACACTTATTTTATATGACTCAAATGGAAATAATCTATTTTGTTATCTTGAACAAATAGTAAAGGTTGAAGAAAAAGAATATGCATTATTAACACCTGTTGATACCCCAGTAAGTTTATTCAAAATTAATGAAAAAGACGAGCCAGAATTAATTGAAAAGATTGAGAAAAACGAACAAGTCTTAAAAAATGCTGATGCAGTTCTTCAAGAACACGATCTAAAACTTATAAGATCGGCAGTTACATTAACTGTTTCTGGGGAACTCGAAGAGCCAATTTATGATGAATTAGAAGAAGATGGTATAGATGAGGAAGGTGAAACATACGAATTACTTGTTAGTTTTAATTTATTAGAACAAGAATATGGATTATATATACCTCTTGATCCTTTTTTTATCGTTGGAAAAATTGTAGATCAAGGGGCAATTTTAATTGAGGATGATGAATTTGATAAAGTTCAACCTTTAATTGAATCCGAGTTAGAAAAGAGTAGTTTGTAAAATAATGAGCTCTCTCGTAAATGTCCATTGGGACTCTAAACTTCCTATATATGAAATATCTCAATTAAAACTACAAAATGAAGGAATTAAAAGCTTATTAATAGATGTTGATGGTACATTATTAAGTCGTCAATCAAATATAATTCCAACGAATGTAAAACATTGGATTAAAGAATCTAAGAAATTATTCTCTTTATACTTAATAAGTAATAACCCTTCTAATGAACGCATTAGAAAGATTGCTAAGGAATTAGATATCAGATATAAATCAAACGCTCTAAAACCGAGGAAAAAAATTACTTTAGGTGTAATTTCAGAAATGAATGAAGACTCAAAAAATATTGCTATAATCGGGGATAGAATTCTTACTGATATTATTGTAGGAAATAGATGTAATATTCAGACAATATTAGTTAAGCGATTAAGCAAAAATGGATTGCCAATTAAATTCAATTTAACATTAATCCTAGAAAAAATGATTTCTATTTTCTTAAAATGAAAACATGGGTCGTAAAAATTGGTACTAGTATTCTCAGGGGAAATGAGGATCAATCTACAGAACAAGTAATAGAAAGATTATGCAAATCTTTGACAAGTTTTATTCTAAAAGGCAATAAAGTCATTCTCGTAACGAGTGGTGCGGTTGGATTAGGATGTAAAAAATTAAATTTAAACACAAGACCAAAGGAACTTAGTACACTTCAAGCTGTGGCTGCAGTAGGACAAGTTAATTTAATGACTTTATATGAAAAGACAATGAAAAAGCTAGGTCATAATATAGCTCAAATACTGATAACTAAAACTGATTTTGATACGCGCGAATCCTTCAATAATGCTTCAAAAACATTTAAACAGTTAATTGATCTGAATGTCGTACCTATAGTCAACGAGAATGATTCGATTGCTAATGAAGAGCTTAAATATGGAGATAACGATACTCTTTCTGCTTTAGTTGCTTTAGCAATAAATGCTAATAAGCTAATTTTATTAACTGATATAGAAAATTTATATTCTAAGGATCCAAGAAATAATAAAGATGCTCATCCAATAAAAGAAGTTAATATTAATGAATTAAAAATTATTAAAGATAAAAACATCAAAAATTATAATAACGAATGGGGGACAGGTGGTATTACAACAAAATTGATTGCTGCTGAAATTGCCACAAAAGGAGGCGTAGAAGTTCAATTAGCAGATGGCAGAAATGAAAAAAATTTAATAAATATTTTCAATGACAAAAAAATTGGCACAATATTTCACCCTGTAGATAAACCAGTAGGAAATAAGAAAAGTTGGTTATCTCATGCAATTAAAACTGTTGGACAAATAACATTAGATGAAGGTGCTTGTTTAGCTATCGAAAAAAAAGGAGCATCTCTTCTAGTCGTAGGAGTTAAAGAAGTAGAGGGAGATTTTACTGTTAATCAGGCTGTTAGAATTGTAAATACTAATAAGAAAGAAGTTGCAAAAGGT
>QCTP01000003.1 GCA_003211115.1 Prochlorococcus sp. AG-673-M19 | reverse complement strand
CATTAAAATTGGACGGTAAAAAATTATCTTTAGAAATTGAAGAGAAATTAAAAAAAGATGTTGAATCTAATATAAATTCAACAAAAAGACCACCAGGACTAGCTGTAATAAGAATTGGAGAAGATCCGGCAAGCGGCGTATATGTTAGGAATAAAGAAAGAGCATGTTCAAGAGTAGGGATTAAGAGTTTCATTTTTCATCTAAAAGGTACAGAGGAGCAAAAAGAAGTTGAACAATTAATAAATAAATTAAACCTTGATAATGATATTGACGGAATGTTATTACAACTTCCTATACCAAGAAAATTTGATGAACAAAGATTAATAAGTCACATTAATCCAGACAAAGATGTTGATGGATTGAATGAACAAAATATTGGTAAGTTAGTAAAAAATGAACCTGCAATGAGATCTTGTACACCTGCCGGGATTATTAATCTACTAAGATCCCAAAATATTACAATTGAAGGTAAGAGGATTGTTGTTATCGGACGAAGTCTCCTAGTTGGTAAACCCTTGTCACTTATGTTGTTAAATCTAAATGGGACGGTAACTATGACACATTCAAAGACTTTAAATCTAAACAAACTTTGCAAAGAAGCTGATATATTAATTGCTGCCGCAGGAAAACCTAACCTAATAGATTCAAGTTTTGTTAAAGAGGGTGCTGTAATTATTGATGTTGGGATTCATAGATTAACAAGTTCTGAACAAACCAAAACCAGATTATGTGGAGATGTATTATTAGAAGATGTAATCCCCAAAGTATTTGCTTATACACCAGTACCTGGAGGTGTTGGCCCAATGACAGTAACAATGTTACTAGTAAATACTATTTTCAGTTGGCAAAAACAATTTGGTTTATCATCAACTCTTAATGACCTCTTGCCATAAAGCCCAAGATGCAGAAAAACATTACTCAACGTAAAAAATGACCGAAGTTATTGGTAATATTTCAGATTTTGGTAAATATTTAAAAGACACTAAAAATGTCGTTGAAGAAGCTCTTGATTTCTCCTTAGGCCCGGAGAAACCAGAAATTCTTAGAGAATCAATGAGATATTCTCTCCTGGCTGGGGGTAAAAGGATCCGTCCAATTTTGTGTCTAGCATCTTGTTCTCTCGCAGGGGGGGAGCCCTCTTTAGCCGTTCCCACAGCAGTTGCCATAGAAATGATTCATACCATGTCATTAATACATGATGATTTACCTGCTATGGACAATGATGACTTAAGGAGAGGTAGGCCTACTAATCATAAAGTTTATGGAGATGCAATAGCTATTCTTTCTGGGGATGCATTATTAACAAGAGCCTTTGAAATGGTTTCATTGCGAAGCCCTGGTGTCGATCCAATTAGATTATTAAATGTAGTTGGAGAACTTTCCCTAGTAGCAGGCGCACCCGGACTAGTTGGAGGTCAAGTAGTTGATCTGGAATGTGAAGGGAAAGAAGTTGACCTCGCAACGCTAGAGTATATTCATCTTCATAAGACTGGTGCTTTACTAAAAGCTTGCGTAAGAACTGGAGCCATGATTGCCGGGGCTAATGAAGAACTATTAAAAGCCCTTACTACATATGCAGAGGGGATTGGTTTGGCATTCCAAATAATAGATGACATCCTTGATTTAACTTCAAGCAGTGAGAAACTTGGTAAAACAGCAGGTAAGGACCTCTTGGCAGATAAAACTACGTATCCCAAATTACTTGGAATGAAAGAATCAAAGAAAAGAGCCTTCGATTTAGTAGATAAAGCAAAAAAAGCAATTGAGCCTTGGGGGTTAGATGCAAAAAATTTAATTTCCTTAGCTGATTTCATTACAAATAGAGATAGGTAAAGAGTATTAAAATTATGTCAGAATTTTCATCTATCTTGGATAATTCAGTTTTTTTATGGAGTTTATTATCTTGTTTATTCGCTCAATTTTTTAAAATTATATTTAATTTCTTTTCAACAGGAAAGATTAGATTTGGAATCATGTTCGAAACAGGTGGTATGCCGTCAAGTCATTCGGCTTTAATAACTGGTGCGACATCAGGAATAGGCTATCAATTAGGATTTGACAGCCCAATATTTGCATTAGCGATTGCAGTTTCACTTATTGTTATGTATGACGCTAGTGGGGTTAGAAAATCAGCGGGAATTCAGGCTGCAGAAATAAACAAACTATCAAGAAAATTAGATCCTAAATCTGAATTAAATTTAAAAGAAACTCTTGGTCATACAAAATTTGAGGTTATTGTAGGAAGTATTTTAGGTCCGCTAATTACATTACCAGGAATATTTTTTATAGGTTCTCCCCTCAAAATATATGATTTGATAATAAATTAGGAATATTGAGAATAATCAACTTGTGTAGCATCTACAAAATTTGTTGCGGCTTCTGTGCAGCTTGGTAAATGTAAGTGTATCCAACTTGCATGTAATTTTTTATCTGACCAACCTTCATTTTTAAAATTAGTCTCCCACGATTTAATTTTCCATGGAGATGATAACTGGTTTTGATAATCATTTTTTTTTAAATCAAATTCTGATGAGGAACTTTCAACTTCCCAATAATGAAATTCATGTCCTCTGATTGATTGATTTTCTTTAATTATTGCTGTATTTTTTAAACCCTTTATATATCTATAACCTACTGACAAATTACTTTTTTTTGCTGAAAAAGGTAATATCCCGCTCATTTTATGATTGTTGCCATTTTCATCTTTTATTAAATCTCCTAAAATCATCATCCCACCACACTCTGCATAGATAAATCCTTTTTTACGGAATTCCCTTAATGACTTTAAGCTTTTATCTGATTGACTTATGTGATCAGCATATTTTTCAGGAAAACCTCCAGGAATAATTAAAGATGAAGCCTCTTGAGGAATTTCTTCATTATTAAATATGCTCCATGAAATTAGCGGTATTCCTATTTCATTTAGAAACTCCTTCGTTTCAGGGTAATTGAAATGAAAGATTTTATCTTCTGCTATTGCAATAGGTTTCCTTTTATCTATTTTGAAATTTTTAATACTAGAGGTATTTAATATTGTTTTTGAAGGGGATTTCAGGAATTTGATTAAAGAAACTACATCAAGATTTTTTTCAGCAAAACTTGCAAAATAATCAACATCAATTTTTTTATCACTATCCAATGGAGAAATTAAACCTAAATTAGATTTATTGACTGTTATTTTTGAATCAGAAGGTAAAAACCCAAGGATCTCTATATCTTCATTTTTAAAAACTTCTCTAATTAATTTTTTATGTCTATCTGAATTGACGTTATTAAATATAATTCCTTTTATTGATAACCCATTATCAAAATCTCTAAAACCTCTAACAGTTGGCAAAAGAGAGGCTACTTGCCCTCTAGCATTTACAACAAAAATTATTGGAGTATCAAGAAGTTTGGCAACATTTGCAGTACTTGAATAAGCAGTTGCACCTAATCCATCAAAAAGACCCATAGCTCCTTCAATTAGTGAGAATTCATATTTCAAAGAATGTTTAAAAAAATTCGTTTGAACCCATTCTTCACCACTTAAAAAAATATCTAAATTCCTACAAATTGGTTGACCAATAGAACTAAGTTGCTGCTGATCAAGATAATCCGGACCGACCTTGAAAGTTTGTATTTTTATACCTTTTGAAAAGGCCCAACAAGAAATCAACAGTGATAAAGTTGTTTTCCCACTATCCGTTGAAGGAGAAGATATTACACAGGGCATTGAATTATTTTATTTATTAAAACTTTTGAATATTTCTAATGAGACTTTAATAGCATTTTCAAAGAGTGGACTAGTATTTCCCCTACTACTGCCCAATAACTTACTTACATCAGATTCTGATGAAGAGAAAGTATTTGGAACTACTTGCTCTATTAATTGCATATCAGCCATACCTCCAGCTTCAAGTCTCATACATTCAACAGATTCACATCCAAGAATTACACAAGTATTGTTTTTTTGAACCTCACTAATTTTGGAAATCAGCCTTAATCCAATAACTTGCCCTGAATGAATGCTAGGATTACCCAAAGGTAAATGGTTTATAGATGTCAAAATTTTTTCGCCATTATTTCTTTTGAATTCTATTTTTATAAATCCCTCATTATTATCGATTTTTGAAAATACCCACTCTAATTTGTCACTAATCCATGAAATTAAAAATAATGCCTGAAGGAAATTACCTCCTGCAATATCAATATCAATATCAGTAATATGTTCTAAAACAGGTCTCCTAGATGGGGGATCAAAAATCATTGCCAATGATTCTCTCCAACTTTTAAGTCTGACCCAATTCAAATCATTAATAGCTTTATTTAAATTTATTGATTGATTAAGAATTTCCAAGCATCTTTTTGGCGATCCATTAGCAGTATCAATGATTAACCTAATACCATGATTGGTAAAATAATCAAAAATTTCTGATGATTCATCGAGGCTACCGTTCCACCATAACCACGTAGGTAAATCTTTTATGGATAATTCATTAATAATTTTCAATCCTTTCTTATTAATAGAATTAGAATCACCCCTTATAACAACTAAGTCACCACATATAGGTTGTTTTACAGTATTATCACTAAGTGGACAGTAGGCAGATACAAATGTTTTTATCTCTGATTCTTTATTTAAAGTAGGAGCTAAAGTAATTAACCTTCTAGGATTTAAAGTACTTATTGAAGATTCAAAGAATTGCCCTCTGAAGTCTTCATAATCTTTATTTGTTAAATCTCCCTTCAATAAAGTCAATAATTCTTGACTATTTATGGAACAAGTCCGTGATAGACCTTTTTGTATTATGAGATTTTTAGCAACTTTTATAATCTCCGGACTTAAAGTTCCTGTGATTGGTCCATTGATTAATCCTGATTGAACTAAACATTGTTCAAGCCAAGCTGGCTGCCAGATCATCAAGGTAAAAGTATTGGCTCCAGAGCTATCTTCATCTTCAGAAATCCATAATTGATTTAAATAATTAGATATTTCTTGATAAGGAAGCTCTAATGGGGCTTGAAGTGTTAATTGAGGTTTCATTATAAAGTTAAGGTCTGCGCCAAAAAATATTGTCTTTGGAAAGTAATTGATCTGATTCAGGAGGTCCCCAAGTCATTGATTCATATTTATAAATAGGTAACTTCCAAGGAGCATTTTCCATCAATTCTATTAGTGGTGTATAAAGTTTCCAAGCGGCTTCTACTTCATCGCTCCTTGTAAACAAGGTAGGATCAGAAAGCATAGCATCAGCTAATAATCTTACATAACCTTCATCAGAAGGTTCTCCAAAAGACTCATCGTAAGAGAACTCCATCTCAACTGGTCTTGATTTCATACCAGAGCCGGGAGATTTAACTTCAAATTTAAAAGTAGCTCCTTCATTAGGTTGAATTCTAAGAATAAGCTGATTTGGAGATGGATTAATTATGGTTGATTCAAATAAATGTACTGGAACATCTTTAAAAGTTAAGACAATCTCTCCCAACCTTTTAGGTAGCCTTTTACCAGTTCTTAAGTAAAAAGGGACTCCCTGCCAACGCCAATTGTCTATAAAAACTTTTGTAGCAATATAAGTTTCTGTAGTACTATTCAAATTTACTCCATCTTCATCTCTGTAACCTTTAAGTCTTTTTAGACTATTACCTCCTTCTGCATACTGACCTCTTATACAACAATTCCAGGGTTCATCTTCATCTGCTAGCTTTGAGGCTTGAAGAACTTTTGCTTTTTCATTCCTTATTGCCTCAGGCTCAAATTTACCCGGTGGCTCCATTGCTGTAACAGCAAGCATTTGAGTTAAATGGTTTTGGAGCATATCTCTTAAAGCTCCAGAGCTCTCATAATAACCAGCTCTATCTTCAACTCCAACCGTTTCGGATGAAGTTATTTGAACACTTGAAATATAATTCCTGTTCCATATAGGTTCAAAAATAGTATTAGCAAACCTCATAACAAGTATATTCTGAACAGTCTCTTTACCTAAATAATGATCTATGCGATATATCTGACTTTCATCCGCACAACTTTGAACAATCCTATTCAGTTTTTTTGCACTTGAATAATCTCTGCCAAAAGGTTTTTCTATTACAACTCTACTTTTCTTGGGATCATCTATCAATCTAGCAGCCTTAAGAGCTTTGCATCCACTTGCGTAGAAGTTTGGAGATACTGATAAATAGAAAGTCTTATTTCCATGAGTAGCTTGTAATTTATCAATTTCATTTAATCTTTTAGAAAGCCTGACAACATGATCATTTTGTTGCAAATCAACTGGTTCATAAAAAAGATAATTAGAAAACTGTTCCCATTCCTTTTCATTGCCAGATATTTGGTTGGCCAACTTAGCTTTCATTCTTGCATTAAACTCTTGATCAGTCCAAGCTCTTCTGGCACATCCAACTATAGCAAATTCACTAGGGATCCTTCTTTGTAGATAGAGTTCAAATAAGGCAGGTATAAGTTTCCTATGTGTAAGATCTCCACTTGCTCCAAAAATAACTAGGCATTGTGGAGGAATAACTCTTTCTTGTCGTAAACCTAATCTAAGAGGATTACTTAAAGCTGAGGGCATATTTTTTTTATAAGTCTTCTATAAATAAAATCGTCTTTTTTCATACAATTAGCTACATTTTGTGTCTAAACCAAAAAAGTCTATAGAAATATTAAAAAAACTTTCTAAGAAAAATTAATAAGTCTCTACGTGCCACCTACCAGCTTTCTTTAATTGAGGTCTTAGCTCTGACCAATTTAGCCCTTTTTCTTCTGCTGCTTTTGTCATAGCTTCATCTATACCAGGTTCCATTCCTTTTAAGCCACATAGATAAATATGAGTTTTTTCATCCTCAATCATATTAAAAAGCTCATTAGCAGACTCTAAAACTCTGTCCTGAATATACATTCTTCCTCCTTTAATGTTTTGCTGCTCACGACTAATAGCTTTCGTATATTTAAAATTATCTGGATAATTTTCAAGATATCTTTGAAGATCTTCTTCGTATAGCAAATTAGCTGATTTGGGAGCACCCATAAATAACCATGCCTTTCCTTTGAAATTCCATTTATTTTTTTCTTTTTCAGTAGCTTCAAACATTCTTCTTAGATAAGCTCTCATTGGGGCAATCCCAGTTCCAGTAGCTAGCATGACTATGTTTGCATCTTCTTCATCTGGAAGAAGCATTTCTTTCCCAACTGGTCCTGTAATCTTTACTTTATCTCCCGGTTTAATATCGCAGAGGTATGAAGAGCAAACACCATTAACTGTTTCCCCATCTTTTTCATACTGAAGTTGCCTTACACAAAGTGATACAGTGTTACCCTCAAAATCATCTCCGTGTCTTGTACTTGCTATTGAATAAAGTCTAAGTTTATGGGGCTTACCATTGGCGTCTTCTCCCGCAGGCATAATACCTATACTTTGTCCTTCAACATAATTTAGAAAAGGATCACTTTCCTTAAGGTCAAATGTAATGTGATTTACTCTTCCAATAGCTCCTTCCTTAAGCAGACTATAGTTACCAGTTACAGTTCCTTCAAAAGGAGTCTTTGGTCTATATATATTAACTGGTACGTCAGCATGCTTTTTCTTAAGAGGTTTTGGGGCTTCAGCATTCATAGTAGCTAAAGGTTTCGATTCGGTTTTCGTTTTAACTTCTTTTTTTGCTTCAGGCTTTTTAGGTTTATTTGCTTCAGCGAATTCTAAAGCTCTTTTATTAAAAAATGTCATTATAAAATAAAAAACTGCTATAACAATTGGAATATGAGCTAATCCACCTGCGATAACTTTTGCTTGTGAGTAAACCATTTTTGAACTTATTTATACTAAAAGATTATCAATCTGTACTCTAAATTGTATGTAATATATAAAAATGGTTACGTTTTGAGATCGGAATATATGAGTATTAATTTTTTAATAATCCAATTATTATCAATTTTGTCGGTATAGTTACACAAAATTAATTTTTTATTTAATTAAAAAATTCATTTATGAATAATTCTCAGGGATTAGTAAATCATTCTCAAAATGATGATTACAGAACAATTGAGCAGACCATGGAGAAGCTCTCTGGAGGCACAAGAAGGCTTGCTGCTCAGTTAACTACATCTGCTACTTTCGATTCTCTTTGGAATGTTCTAACTGATTATGACCGGCTAAATCTCTATATTCCAAATCTTTTATCTAGTAAAAAAATTTATAAAAATAAAAATAATGTTCACCTAAAACAAGTTGGGGCTCAAGACTTCCTTGGAATGAAATTTTCAGCGGAAGTAACTATCGATTTATTCGAAGAGAAAGAACTTGGTTTATTAAATTTTAGTCTTATTAAGGGAGATTTCAGAAGATTTGAAGGAAGTTGGAAAATAAAAACTATAAAAAACACTTCAAAAAACTCATTAATTTATGATCTTACAGTGCAAGGTTGCCAATGGATGCCAATTGGGATGATAGAAAAAAGATTAAAAAAAGATCTTTCTGAAAATTTGATTGCGGTAGATAGGCAAGCAAAATATTCAATAAAATAATTAATCAAAATATTAAAAATTAATTAATTAATAGCCCCAAGGGGATTCGAACCCCTGTCGCCTCCGTGAAAGGGAGGTGTCCTAGGCCTCTAGACGATGGGGCCAAGGAATTAAGCATAACTGCTATTAAAAAATTAAGAGTAAAGCTATCCTTTCGTCAAGTATTGTTGATCTTTGTTTTGGCCTTGCCACACTGGAACAGTAAAATGGAAGCACGAACCTTCACCAACCTCTGATACAACCCATATTCTTCCTCCATGTACTTCAACTATTCTTCTACAAACAGATAATCCAATCCCGAAGCCTGAAGTTCCCTCAGATGTCTGTGGCAGTCTAACTCTATCAAGGAATATTCTTTTTTGTTCACTTAAAGGGATTCCAGCACCTTTGTCACAAATCGTTATTTCAACCCATTGATTTGTCTTATGAATCATTGTGATTTTTATTGATCCAGAATCTTCTGAAAATTTAAGAGCATTTTCAATTAAATTTAAAAATACTTGTCTCATCCTTCTTTGATCTGCAAATACACTTGGGAGATCCGAAGGAATATCTGTATCAATCTCTATTTTTCTAAATCTCCAAAATTTTTCTAATTCAAGAATTGCTTCGGCACTTATATTTCCTAAATCAACTTTTTGAGGATTAAAGAGTGCTTCCCATTTTGTAGTTCCAACTTCAAGTAGATCTTGGGATAAAAGTTCAATTTCTTCTAAACGTCTTTTTATAACATCTTGTAATTTTTTAATATCAATTTGACCTAGTTTTTGACTTTGAATAGCAAGAATGGCTGCCGTTAAGGGAGTTCTCAATTCATGTGCAACCATTCTTAAAAGTCTTTCTTGTGATTCAATTCTTTTTGTAAGTGTCTCATTTTCCTGTCTTAGCACCAATAATTCATCCTCCAGGAGAAATTCTTTTTGTGTTCTAATTGAATCTATTTTAGATGGTTGAAGTTTAATACCTAAATTTTTTGTAAGCCCTTCCTGTTTCCATCTAGGTAACCAAGTCTGCAACTGAACAAAAATATTACTTCCTGCAAATATTTGCTTTGGGGCAGGTGAAACTTTAATGAGAGCGGGAATAGCAACTAATCTATGTAACTCAAGGAGTTCAGGTTGTTCCGTTGGTTCAGAAATTTGAAGAGAAATCTCAAATTCACAGTCATCAGAGTCTAAATAAGACAATAAAGATTTCAGATCCCCTCTAGAAAGATGATTTCTAGCAGCTACTAATATTAACTTTAGTTCTTTTTTTTCATTCAAATCATTTGCCCTGAAGTATTGAAAAGCTGTTATTGCTTATAAATACATTAAGAATATTATATTTATTCTACAGATAAGCTATGAAATAAATATACGATATTTATAAATGGTTGTTATTAATCAAAAAAATAACTTTAATTCCGGCGAATATGATTCTCCTGAAATTAGCATTAACACTAATTTAAAAAGATGGTTCTCTAGAAACGTTGGTCTTTGGCAATCAAAAAGGACATATTTTCTTGAAGAAGAGAATAAAACTTATAACTTATGCATGTATTTAAACATTGAAGCTCTTGAGAATAAAAAAGAATGGGAATCACATTATAAATTTACTTGGTATCCAGAACAGAAATATCCCTTTTTTGAAGAAAATCCTAAGTATAAAGAGAAAGGGGAAATGCAAGCATTCATAAAGGGCCATCAATTAATAAGAGAAAAATTTTACTTAAGTGATATTGACGGGATATCCAATATTAAACAAGTTGATGAACATGAAATGATTTTCGAATCATCGTATGAAGACTGGTATATCCTTGAACACACAAGACTTGTTGATGAAGATAATTATAGATATAGGGTTATTTATTCATGGAACAAAGATAAACTTAAAATTGTAGAAAATCATCATGAAATTAAAATTATTACATAAGTTTTATTGGTCAATTAAGTTTAAAAATAAAAAATGTTATCTTAAAATAATAGATAAATGAAATTAATTAATGATTATTAATTTGTATTCAAAAAAAATCTTTAAAGTTCTTATTCTCCCTATTATTTTATATTTAACAATTTTTGATATAAAAATATTCAATAGAGAGATTAAGGCAGAAAAGAAATTACTAGCGGCTACCGAACAAGACCTATATTTATATAAAGGTATGGGGGCTTCATATCTTTGTATAGCATCAAAAGCAGGTATAGAATTCCAAAAGGCTGTTGGCGTAGCAACTGCAACATATGTACAAGTAATAGAAGGGAAGCATGGAGGAGTAGTTAAAGAATTAGGAGATAAGAAACTAAAAAGAGAGCAATTATTTGCAGGTGCAGAATTTCAAATAGTTACTACAGCAATAAAATATTGTCCCGATAGTGTCCCTAAAGAAGTTGCTAAAAAAGTTAAAAAAATACTAAAAGAAAATAAATAATAATTTTATTTATCTAAACATAGAGCTAACAGAACTTTCTTCATGAATTCTCCATATTGCCTCTCCTAGCATATTTGCTACAGAAAGTACTTTTAGCTGCGGGAAGTCATAATTTTCATGAACGGGAATACTGTTAGAAACAATAACTTGTTCAAATAAATCTTTTGCACTCAATCTTTCATAAGAAGGTGGAGAAAACACTGCATGAGAAGCACATGCAAAAATTCGCTTAGCACCTTCTTTTTTTAATAGGTTTGCACCAGAACAAATAGTACCCCCAGTATCAATCATGTCATCTATAAGAATGGCAGTTTTCCCCTTAACTTCTCCAATCACCGTCAAACTCTCTGCAATATTGTGAGAAGATCTCCTTTTATCAATAATAGCCAATGGAGCATCTTTCATCAATTTAGCAAATGCTCGTGCTCTGGCTACTCCGCCAACATCTGGAGATACAACTACAACTTCTTCCAAATTTAAAGTTTCAAGATAATCAATTAAAACTGGAGAACCATAAATATGATCACAGGGGATATCAAAATATCCTTGTATTTGAGCTGAATGTAAATCCATTGCAAGAACTCTATCTACACCAGATTTTTCAAGTAAATTTGCCGTAAGCTTTGCCGTAATTGATTCTCTTCCTGAAGTTTTCCTATCTGCCCTGGCATATCCAAAATAGGGTATAACAGCTGTAATTTGTCTAGCAGAAGCTCTTTTACAGGCATCTACCATAATCATTAACTCCATTAAACTATCGTTTACGGGAGCACATGTTGGCTGAATAAGGAATACATCACAACCTCTTATAGATTGTTGAATTTGAACATAAAGTTCCCCATCTGCAAATCTCTTAGATACCAAAGGAACATTTTCTATCCCTAAATATGATGCAATTTCCTCGGCTAATTTAGGATTAGAAGTTCCACTTACTAACCTTAGTCGACTATTGGTTAGATTAAAATTTGATTCCTCATGCTCAACTGCCGTGATAGAACTAGTCACGAAATTAGCCTTTAAAACTCTATTGCTATCGTAGTGCCTAATGTCAATTTCGCAAAAATTAATTAACTAATTTATCTTCAAAAGTCACAAGTTGTAAGTTATGTAATAAAAAAAATGTTTTAATATAATCTTTTAAATTTCCAGGGAAATAAGAAGCTCATAAACTTTATTTGTTAAATCACCCATATTTATCTATTGTTACTTTAGATAATAAATTGATATGAGAATTATAAAAAATAAAAAATTACCTTATTAGTTATGACTTTAGAATCAGCTTTAAAAAATAAATCATTAGGGATACTTGTTCATCCCTCTAGCCTACCTGGGGGGAGTTACTGTGGAACCTTCGGAAAAGGCGCAAAAGATTGGATTAAAAAACTTTCAAAACATAAGATTAATTACTGGCAATTCTTACCACTTACCCCAACAGACTCAACTGGATCTCCTTATAGTTCTCCATCAAGTTTTGCATTAAATCCTTGGTTTCTTGACATTAATGAATTAATAGAAAGAGGTTTTATATCTTTATCCAATAGTCAGGAATTAGAATCATTTAATCAGAAAGAAGATCATTTTGATTTTGATTTCGCAAACAGATTATGTAAAAGATTAGCAGAACATCTTTTAAATAATTGGGAATCTCAATCATCAGATAGGAAAAATGAATTTTATATATGGAATAAAAAAAATAATTGGGTTGAAGATTATTCAATATTTATGGTTATCAGAGAGGAGTTTAATATGTTGCCTTGGTGGGAATGGCCATTTGAATTTAAACAAAAGCAAATTGAATTTATAAAACCATGGATAAAGGAAAAAAATAAAGAAATACTAAAAATAAAATTAATACAATGGCATCTTGATAAACAGTGGAGAGAGATTAAAGAATTGGCTAAAATTAAAGGAATATCACTAGTAGGTGATTTGCCATTTTATGTTTCAAGAGACAGTGTGGATGTATGGAGCAATAAATCACTTTTCTCAATTTCTCAAAATGGAGATTTACTTTTTCAAAGTGGAGTGCCACCTGATTATTTTTCCACTAATGGACAACTATGGGGTACTCCTACTTACTATTGGTCCAAACACAAAAGAACAAATTTCAAATGGTGGAGACAAAGATTTAAAAGACAATTTGAACTTGTAGACATTTTAAGACTTGATCATTTCAGAGCGTTGGCAGGATATTGGAGAGTTAATGGTAATGCTAAAACTGCAATCAATGGAACTTGGATTAATGCCCCAGGTAAAGAGCTATTAAATATTTTAAAAAAAGATTTAAAGTCTAATTATTTACCAATTATTGCTGAAGATCTTGGAGTAATAACTAAAGACGTAGAATTATTAAGAGATAATTATGAATTACCTGGGATGAAAATTTTGCAATTTGCTTTTGATGGAAATGAAAATAACCCTTATCTACCTAAAAATATCAAAGAACAGAATTGGGTTGTTTATACAGGAACTCACGATAATGCAACTTCAACTTCATGGTGGAACAATTTAGATAATCATATTAAAAGTCTCATTAAAAATAATTACGATTTTTCTAATGATCCCTCTTGGAATTTAATAGAAATTGGAATGAGAACAAAAGCTAATCTTTTTATCTCTCCAATACAAGATCTCTTATCTTTGGATGACTCTAGTAGATTAAATACTCCAGGAACAATTACAAATAATTGGAGGTGGAAATTAAATCAAACCTTAGATGAGATTGATATAAATTTAAAAAAATACAGTGACCTTGGGAATAGTTATGGAAGAATAAGAAATTAAACAACAAAACCTAGTTTAATTTAATTTTTCTTCAATAATTTGAATCTCAATAACCTTAAAATTTGAAATAAAATATCTATTCAAAATAAAAAGTGTAAAAATTAGAAATAAAAAATAGAAAACACTACCTTGCCAAGAATTTAGAAAATCAAACCTTCTTATAAGGTAATTATTTTTATTATTGTCAAAAGAATTTGTATCTTTAATTCTTAGTCCCACCAAGGTATTTTTTTTCAAATATAAACATTTTTCAAGCTTAAATAATATTGATCTTATAAAAGGATCTCTGGGTCTAAGATTTTGGATATTATTCTCAATTGAATTTATAGAAGATTCTGGAATTTTTGAGATGTCAGATAATTCTTTTATAGAGAAACCATTTTGAATCCTGGCTTCTTTTACTAATTTACCAATTTCGCCATATGGATCATATTCTTTACTTTGGTTATATTCATTTGTTTTTTTTGTATTCTTTTTTATAAAATCAATATTCAATATTTTCATAAGATTTTTTTATTTTTGACTATTCAATTTATGTATCTAGAGGTTTTAATTAATTTTAATCAATTCATAACTCAAAAATCATAATTTAATGAGTTGATATAATACCAAAGCTAAGTTGTAGATATAATATTTTGCACGGCACTTTTAGCCAGTTTTAAAGGACTAAAAGTATCTCTAAGTAAAATTAAGAGTTTTTCTGCATCTTTGAATTCTAATCTATCATCCTTAACAAGGCTTAATAATAGATTTTTTCTAACTTCAGATCCCTTTTCACTTACAAATAGTTTTATACCTGCATTAGCAACTGGTATGAGATTTGTATTAATATTTTCGGAATCCTTAAATAGGGTATTTAATAAACTTTCAAGCTTATCTATCTGAATCCTTCCTTTATTATCAAATAGCACTTCGAGAAGAATATTTACAATTTCATCCGAATTATCTGTTAAAAGTTTTTTTGCAATATAAGGGTATGCAATTTTTAAAATCTTAAATTCAGGATCTAGTCTCAAAGCTAAACCTTCTTGACTTACAACAGCTCTAATTATCAATGCAAATCTACTTGGAACCCTAAAAGGATAATCATACATAAGTTTTGAGAATTTATCAGTTACATTTTTTAAATTAAAACTGCCAACCTCAGCTCCAAATGATCCACCAAGGACCTCTTTAAGAGGTTCAACAAGTTGTTCTAGATCTTGATCTTTGGTTAAAAAACCTAATTTCTGAAAATCGTTAGCCATAAGTAAATATTCTTGATTTATTAAATGCACAATTGCCTTGATAAGTGTAAGCCTATCTGAATTTGAAATAGTGTCCATCATCCCAAAATCAACGTAAGCCAAGTGGCCATAATCTAAACTTCCTCCTTTAAGAGCAAACATGTTTCCAGGATGGGGATCTGCATGAAAATATCCATATTCGAATAATTGCTGCAATCCACTTATCACGCAAGTTCTAATATAAGAAGAAGGTATCAAGTTATTTTGCTCTAAAATTTCTCTATCCCTTAATTTAACTCCATCAATCCAAGATGTAGTAATAACCCTTTTTGAGGAGAAATCTTTTTCTAATTTTGGAATAAATACATTAGGATTAGACTTGAAAAAATTAGCAAATTTCAATGCATTTTTCCCTTCTTGCTCGTAATCAATTTCAATAAAAAGGGATTTACCAAATTCATCTATTATTTCTCCAATACCGACACCTATATTAAGTGGTAAAAATGATCCGAAAGTAGTTGCTAAAAATTTTAGAATTACAATATCTCTTCTAATAAGAAAATATAAATTAGGTCTTTGTACTTTTACAGCGCAAAAATTATTATTTTTTGTTTTTGCTTTGTAAACTATTCCTAAGCTTGCTGAGGCAATAGGTTCTTTTGGGAAATCATCAAATAATTCATTGGCAGGAAGTCCAAGTTCATCTTCAATTATTTTTAGAGCAATTTTATGCTCAAAAGGTGGGAGATTATCCTGTAGTTTTGTAAGTTCTGTTAGCCAATCTTGCCTCACAAGATCTGGTCTAGTTGAAAGTGCTTGTCCTAGTTTAATAAAACATGGGCCCAAATCTGTAATCACATCAAAAAGGTATTTTGAAAGATTTTTCTGTACACTCTTACTATTACTGTTACCTTGAAATAGTATTCTTATTAAAAGAAAAATTAAAGTTAAAAGTATATATAAAACTCTTGGGACTAATATCCATGGCCTTAAGACCAACCAAATCATATCTCCTTTAGGTGAATATTTTGAAGAAGAAGTTACCATTTACAATTAAAATATACAAGAAGAATTTCTTTTCAATTCATTCTATATGTGCCAATAATACTTTATGAGTATTTCCTCTTTTCTAACTAAAAAGTTTTTAAAGTCACTTTTTTTTCCTGCCCACAACAGAGGAAAAGCTTTACCAAAAGGCTTGATTAGATTATTAAAAAAACAACCAGGTTTTTGGGATTTACCAGAACTTCCTGAAATAGGTTCTCCATTATCTAAAAGTGGATTAATACATGATGCACAAATATCATTTTCAAAAAAATTAAATACAAAAAAATGCTTTTTTGGAGTAAATGGTGCATCTGGTTTAATTCAATCAGGAATAATAGCTATAGCTAATCCTGGTGAATATATTCTTATGCCAAGGAATGTTCATATTAGTGTTATTAAAGCTTGTGCTTTGCAGAATATTATTCCAATATTTTTTGACATAGAGTTTTCTCCAGTAACTGGACATTACATGCCAATCACTAAAAAGTGGTTTACAAATGTATTCAATAATATAGATTTTGACAAGACTAAAATTGCAGGTGTCGTACTAGTTAGTCCTTACTATCAAGGGTATACAACAGATCTTGAACCTTTAATTAAAATTTGTCATCAACATAATTTGCCTGTTTTAGTTGATGAAGCTCATGGTTCGTATTTTCTTTTTTGTGAAAACTATAATTTACCGAAATCAGCTTTAAGATCAAAAGCAGATTTGGTAGTACATTCATTACATAAGTCACTTAATGGACTTACTCAAACAGCAGTAATTTGGCATAATGGAAATCTTATAGAAGAAAATAAATTAATCAAAAGCATAAATTTACTGCAAACTACTAGTCCTAATTCTCTCTTGCTTTCTTCTTGTGAGGAATCAATAAAAGACTGGCTTAATAAGGATAATCTTAAAATATATAAGAAAAGGATTTCAGAAGCAAAATCAATCTTCAATGAATTAATAAAAAAAAAGATACCTCTCATTGAAACTCAAGACCCTTTAAAAATAGTAGTAAATACCTCTAAAGTTGGAATTGATGGCTTTACTGCAGATAGATTTTTTTATAAAAACGGATTAATTGCTGAATTACCTGAAATGATGACGCTAACCTTTTGTCTTGGCTTTTCAAATCAAAAGGATTTTCCTTTTTTATTTCAAAAATTATGGAAAAAGTTACTAATTCATACTAATAAATCTTATAGTTTGCAAGCTATAAAACCACCTTTTAGATTAATTGAATCACCAGAAATACCAATAGGAGTTGCCTGGAAAAGTAAGACTTATAGTATTCCTCTTATTAAATCCTTAGGAAAAATTTCTGGAGATATTATTTGCCCTTATCCCCCAGGAATACCTTTAATTATTCCTGGAGAGAGAATAAACAAAGAAAGAATAGATTGGATAGAAGCTCAAAGTCTGTACAACGAAGATCTGTTAAATTCTTATATAAGAGTCTTACATAACTAAAAATAAAAGATGAGAGTGCGAAGTGGGTTACTAATCGGATTATTTGGGTTGGTTGTTGTTTTATTAGGGGGATGGTATTTCACAATAGCAATTGCATTACTTACCTATATTGCACTTCTCGAATTTTTTAGAATGGCAGAATTCACCGGGATTAAACCAGCAACCAAAACTACATTATTTTCATGCTTCATAATTACAATTTCTACATATCTAGAAGCTATTGGAGTCCTTGATAGAGAGATATACCATTCAATATTACCAATATGCTCAGTAGGGATATGTACTTGGTTATTGCTGCAGCCCAAATCAGGTACTATTTCTGATATTGCAGCTTCAATTTTCGGATTATTTTATTTAGGTTTTTTACCAAGTTATTGGATTAAATTAAGGGCAATTCAATCGAGTATAAATAATTCTTCCGATGGAATATTATCCTTTGAAAACTTTTCAAATTCTACAGGTCTTTACTTAACATTAATTTCTTGTTTATTAATTGTGGCAAGTGATATTGGGTCTTATTTTATTGGAAAGTCATTTGGGAAAAGCTCTCTTTCCCCTATATCGCCAAGTAAAACTATTGAAGGTTTGATAGGAGGAATAATATGCTCAATATTAGTAGCAACCTTTTTTTCGTTTTTACTTAATTGGCAGAATCCATTTTTAATTGGAATTTTATATGGAATATTAGTTTCTCTTATGGCACTAGTGGGAGATTTGATAGAATCTATGATGAAAAGAGATGCAAAAATTAAAGATTCTGGAACTTTTTTGCCTGGCCATGGTGGCATACTTGATAGAATTGATAGTTATATATTTACCCCTTCAGTTATTTATTATATAATTATAATTTTGAAATATTTTACTTAATTCCTAAGTAATTACCTTTGATGATAAATCTATTTTTATTAATTAAATTTTTGTAATACCTCAATTAAATTTAATTGTTTTATCTATTGGTAGAAATATCTTATTTATATTTATATCTTCAAAAAATATCAATTTTAAATTCGATTACTAATAAATTTATTAATAATATATTTGCTAGAAACAAAAATAATCGTAAATAATCTTACTAGATAATGATGGCAAATCTACATGTGGAAGGTGACCACAATTTTTTAATCCAATAAAATTTAATTGATCTATTTGTTTTATTTTATTAATTTCTTTTTTGCCAAGTATGCGATCATTCTCCCCACAAA
Source organism: Prochlorococcus sp. AG-673-M19 (assembly GCA_003211115.1). Classification (GTDB taxonomy): domain Bacteria; phylum Cyanobacteriota; class Cyanobacteriia; order PCC-6307; family Cyanobiaceae; genus Prochlorococcus_A. The sequence goes on along the minus strand of QCTP01000003.1, from coordinate 43,988 downwards.
TAGTTTTAATTGAAATATTTTGCATGTAATTATATGTCCCAGCAAATCCACCACTTTTCGCAAAAGAAGCCAACGAATTTCTCCAACCAGAGCACCCTAAATGAATTGAGGCAATTTGTTCTTCCATAGAACCAACACTCTTATCTGGATATGCAAAAGCTTGCCTACAAAGACTCTTTCTTACTTGAGATAATCCTAAAAAAGAAGCCCCTATTTGGTTTAATGGGAAAGGAATATTTTTGGATTCTCCAAACAAACCAGCAGGAGATAAGAGAATTATCTTATCAATGAGATCTGGAATTTCCTTCGCTAAGTTAATAGCTACCGATCCTCCCATAGATGCTCCAACAACCATTAAATTACTTTTTAAGTTTAGAGTATTAATAATATCTAAAAGATTAGAAATTATTTTACGAGGATTATATTGATTGGAAGCAAATCTAGGAGTAAATCCAAATCCCAATAAATCAGGAATTATTAATTGAAAATTTTTTTTTAAAAATGGATATATTCTACGAAATTCAAGGAAACTACTATCAAATCCATGCAAGAAAAGTATAGGTTTTCCAGCCCCTCCCATAACCACTGGAAATTCAGAAGAATTCCATTTTTCGTTAAGCTTTATCCAATTAACGTCTTTAGATATATTCAACCCTAAAGGATCCTGAATAGAATTTTTGACTTTTTGAAAGTAATCAATATTCAGCTTATTTTTATCAAAATATATATTCTTATTCAAAGTATTTATGCTATTTTTATTTTTTGTTTTTCAAAATTTGTAATAGTTTCTATTATGTCTTGCTGACTAATTTCAAAAGGCAAAAAATGAATCTCAGATTTATCCCTGCATGTAAATTCAGCAATTTTTTGTAAATTGTTATTTTCAAAAACATTTATTCCTAAGTCGGCGATAGTAGTTGGTAAGTTCAATTTTTTCATTAATACCATTAACTGTTTAATAGATTGGTTAGCTAGTTTATTATTATTTTTAGTTTCTTCTAATCTAAGTTGCAATAATATTCCAACTCCAACAATTTCGCCATGTAAGGGCTTATAAGTTGAAATTATCTGAGTAATAGCATTATGAAAGGCATGAGCAGCTGCAGTTCTGCACTTTTCTCCGCCAATTCCTCCAATCAATCCAGCAGTAAGTGAACATCCCTCTACAACATTACACCAAGCAACATTTTGAACAGACTGACTCTGATAAGCACTTTCTCCATCAATAAGTAATTGATCTCTTAATACTCTTGATATTTGAATCGCTTGCTGAACAAGTCCATCTTCAACTTCCGAACTAGTTAAAGAAGATTCGTACCATTTTGCCAAAGCATCAGCTATTCCGCTAGAAAGTGTCCTATTTGGAGCTGTTTTGATAAATCCATGATCTAGCACCAATACTTCAGGACAAGACTTCAACTCAATATCCTCAATGAATTGTCCATTAATTGAATAAATATTTGATAATGCAGTCCAACCCGCACAAGTAGATGCACTTAAAGGAATTGTGACTACTGGAATAGAAAGCGAATCTGCTAGAAATTTTCCTGCATCTAAAACTTTACCGCCACCTACGGCAATGATAGAATCACAATTTTTTTTAAGTATGATTCCTTTTATCCTTTCAAGGTCTTCATAACAACAATCAAATTGCAAGTTAGATGAATATACAGAAAGATTTTCATCTTGCAAATGTTTTAAAATTTGTTGTCGAATATTTTTGGTTGCATTACTCCTTCCTAAAAGTAAAGGGCTCTTGGAAAGTTTTTTAATATGAGGTAAAGCCTTTAACCAGGCACTATTTCCCCTAAATATTCTTTCTGGAGAAATTAATTGCATACGCGAACTATGGTTTTAAAAATTAGCTCCAGCCAATTCTGGAGAGGATTCTTCTGAAGAAATATTTACTGTAACTTTCTTATTCTCGTCAATATCAACTAAAGCTTTGTCACCATCTTTTATTCTTCCTGATAAAACTTCTTCAGCCAAACTATCCTCTAATAAACGCATAACTGCTCTTCTTAAAGGTCTTGCTCCATAAGAGGGATTATATCCTTCTTCAACAAGTCTTTCTTTAAATGCATCAGTAACATCTAATTTTATTCCCTTTTCATTTAATCGAGAAAAAACTTCTTTTAACATTATTTCTGCAATATCTTTCACCTCATTCTTAGTTAATTGCCTAAATACAATTATTTCATCAAGTCTGTTTAAAAATTCCGGTCTGAAGTATTGTTTTAATTCCTCATTTACAAGAGATTTTATCCTGTTGTATTGACTATCTTCAACAGAATCTCCAGAAAACTCGAATCCTAAACCACCTCCACCTTTTTCGATAACTTTTGAACCAATATTAGAAGTCATTATTAAAAGTGTATTTTTAAAATCTACTGTTCTACCCTTAGAATCTGTTAATCTTCCATCTTCAAGTAGTTGTAGTAGTAAATTAAATACATCTGGATGAGCTTTCTCAACTTCATCAAACAAAACAACTGTATATGGTCTTCTCCTTACAGCCTCTGTAAGTTGACCTCCTTCATTAAAGCCAACATAACCAGGAGGAGAACCAATTAGTTTACTAACAGTATGTCGTTCCATAAATTCTGACATATCTAATCGAATCATTGCTTCTTCACTACCAAAGAAATAGGAAGCTAATGATTTAGTTAATTCTGTTTTCCCAACGCCAGTAGGACCTGAAAAAATAAAACTTGCAATAGGTCTATTTGGATTTTTTAACCCAACTCTAGCTCTCCTAATAGCTCTTGATACTGCTTTAACAGCCTCATCTTGTCCTATTAGTCTTTGATGTAAAGTTTCCTCCATATTAAGTAGTTTGACTGACTCAGTTTCTGTTAATTTCTGAACAGGAACACCAGTCCATGAAGCTACTATATGAGCTACATCTTCCTCACTTACTAGAGGACTTTGAACAATTTTTGCATTATTTTCTACATTTTCTGTAGAGTCAACTATGTCATTATTCTCATTATTTTCCTTTTTGTTTTCTAAAAGCTGTTTTATTTTTCCAGACAATTCAATTTCTTTTTCTCTTAACTGACCAGCTTGATCAAAATTTTGATCTCTTACTGATTCTTCTTTTTGTTTTTGGACTTGTCTTAATTCTTTATCTATTTGTTTAGCTTCAGGAGGAAGCTTGGAATTAATTAACCTAACTCTACTTCCAGCCTCATCTATTAAGTCTATAGCTTTATCAGGTAAGAACCTATCTGAAATATAGCGATCACCTAAGTGAGCAGCTGCTTCTAAAGCTTCATCTGTAATTTTTAAACGGTGATGTTGTTCGTAACGCTCCCTTAATCCTTTTAAAATTTCAATTGTATCTTCAATAGAAGGCTCTCCAACCATTACCGGTTGAAATCTTCTTTCAAGAGCAGCATCTCTTTCGATATGTTTTCTATATTCATCCAATGTTGTAGCACCTATACATTGGAGCTCTCCTCGAGCTAAAGCAGGCTTTAAAATATTTGCAGCATCGATAGCTCCTTCAGCAGCTCCTGCTCCAATTAAAGTATGTACTTCATCAATAACTAAGATTACATTTCCTGCTGATTTAATTTCTTCCATTATCTTTTTTAGTCTTTCTTCAAACTCACCTCTATATTTTGTTCCTGCGACAAGAAGACCAATATCAAGAGTTAAAACTCTTTTATCTTCAAGAATATCAGGAATTTCTCCAAGCTGAATTCTTTGTGCCAAACCTTCAGCTATAGCTGTTTTACCTACTCCAGGTTCACCTATAAGGACGGGATTGTTCTTTGTTCTTCTCCCTAAAATTTGAACGACCCTATCTATTTCAGAGTGACGACCAACAACTGGATCAAGCTTTGATTCACTTGCAAGTTTTGTTAAATTTGTCCCAAATTCATCAAGAGTAGCTGTTTTTAAATTTCCCTTAGTTGAAGAACCACCTGAACCAACTTCAGCAGTTTCTCCAAGCATTCTTATAACTTGCGTTCTAACTTTTGTTAAATCTATTCCAAGATTTTCTAATACTCTAGCGGCAACGCCTTCTCCTTCCCTAATTAAACCTAATAATAAATGTTCAGTACCTATATAGTTATGACCTAATTGACGTGCTTCTTCAAGAGACAACTCTAAAACTCTTTTTGCTCTTGGGGTAAAGGGGATTTCAACTGCAACAAAACCTGATCCTCTACCAATAATTTTTTCTACTTCAATCCTTGAATCTTTTAAATTCACTCCTAATGATTTTAAAACCTTTGCGGCTACACCCGTACCCTCTCCTATTAAACCTAACAGAATTTGCTCTGTCCCAACAAAATTATGTCCAAGTCTTCTAGCTTCTTCTTGAGCAAGCATGATGACTTTTATTGCTTTTTCTGTAAATCTTTCGAACATTACATGTTTTGATTCATATTATTAACCTACCAGTATTAAGGCATTTTTGTGTTCAGAATGAGCTTTTGTGAATACCTAAAAGTATTATTTAATCAGATTAAAGTTTTCTTATTGATGATATAGCAGCTTATTAAAGTAATTTCAAGGATTCTGGTTATCCGCACCAAAAAAAAATTAATATTCAATTTACAAAATTTTTTCTTTTAAAACAGCATCAGATCCGTTTTTATAGTAGTTTTTTCTTCTGCCTACAGTCAAAAATTTAAATTTGTTGTAAAAAACTTCGGCAATTGAATTTGTATCCGAAACTTCCAACAATATTCTTTTTACACTCAAATTTTCACACTGTTTAATTAAATTTCTCATTAAATAACTTCCATAACCCTTTCGTCTATATTTTTGTTTGATTGAAAAAAAATTTATTTGAGCTTCATCAATTATTGTTTGAACCACATAAATACCAATTATTTCCTTTCTCACTAATATTGCAATTACTTTGACTCCACGCTTATTAAACTCAAATTTCCATTGTTTTTTAGTCCATAAACAAATTGTATCTGAATCTATTTCGTAACATAATTCAAATTCTTTGTAATCTAACTCTTTAAATGAAATCATTTAATTAATTATTATCTCAAAAAATTTTTTAAGTTTTTTTATTATTATATATGTTCTGAAAGTTGTAGAATAAATGTATAAGAAAGTCTTCCAATGAAAGAAAAAATCTCATTCTTAAAAAATAAAATTGATTTAAATAGTCCTAACAAAAATATTGTTCCAGTAACTACAACTATTGAAAGCAATGAAAAGTTATATATTGGTGGATGCTCTATTGAAGATTTAGTAAGAAAATATGATTCCCCACTTTATATCTTAGATGAGATCACTTTAAGGAACTCATGCAGAGCTTACAAAAAAGCATTAGAAAAACATTATCCAGGAGTTTCCCTTCCAATATATGCATCCAAGGCAAATAGTTCTATATTTATGAGTAATTTAATTGCCTCTGAAGGCTTCGGTCTAGATGCCGTTTCAGAAGGCGAATTATTAACTGCTTTGAAAGGTGGTGTTCCAAGTGAAAAAATTGTTTTTCATGGAAATAATAAATCTGATGAGGAAATTGAATTTGCGCTAGAAAATAAGATCAAAATAATTGTTGATAATGATCATGACCTTAAAAGATTGGAAAAGATATCTAATTCATTTAATTATGATATAGAAATAATGATTAGATTTACACCAGGTATAGAATGTCATACACATGAATACATCAAAACAGGCTCCTTCGATAGTAAATTTGGATTTGGTATTGAAGCTTTAAATAAGTTATTTGTAATTATTAGTAAGACCAAACACATAAAATTAACAGGGTTGCATGCTCACATTGGTTCTCAGATTTTTGAACTAGATCCACATAATGACCTAGGGAAAATAATGGTAGATGTTATCTTAAAAGCAAAAAAATTTGGTCATAACATAAAAGAACTGAATGTAGGCGGTGGCTTAGGAATTAAATATACTCAAGAGGATGATCCACCTTCAATTGATGCATGGATCAAAACAGTGTCATTATCTATTGTGCAAGCTTGTAAACAAACTAAATTAGATTTACCAAAACTTATGTGTGAGCCTGGAAGATCAATAGTTTCCACAGCCGGAGTAACTATATACAAAATTGGTTCATTTAAAGAAATTCCAGGTATAAGGACATATTTATCAGTGGATGGCGGAATGAGTGATAACCCTAGGCCAATTACATATCAATCAAATTATTCTGCTTGCTTAGTAAGTAATCCTTTTAATAATAATTCCAAGAATACATTTACAGTTGCAGGAAAGCATTGTGAATCTGGAGACGTGTTATTTAAGGAAATTGAACTTGGTAATTGCAAAACAGGAGATTTGATTTGTGTTTTTGGCACTGGTGCATATAATAATTCAATGAGTTCCAATTATAATAGAATTCCCAGACCTGCTTCTATTTTAGTATGTAATGGTGAAGCAGAAATTATACAAAGAAGAGAAAGTCCACTCGATCTACTTAAATATGATGTGTTACCTAATCGCTTTATGAAGTAAAGTTAGGTACATTTGAAATAATTTAAGTTTTAATGTGAATTTTTGGGGGTTAATAAATTTAAAACTTTTACTAGATGTACTATTTGCTCTTGGATTTGGACTTTTATTATTTTCAAGAGTTAAAGAACAAAGAACTTTATGGCTGCTAAGAGGGTATTTATTTTTAGTATCTTTTGCTTGGTTTATTCAAAGATATGCATATCTCCCTTTAACTTCAAAATTAATTGATGCAGTAGTACTTGCATGTTCTCTATCATTAGCCATTCTATGGCAGGGGGAACTTAGAAGATTAATGGAATTATTAGGAACTGGAAGATTAGCTGTATTGCTAGGTAATCAACCTAAAGAATTTAGAGCCACATCTACTACAGTTAACCAATTGGTTGATGCCGCTGGAAAGTTATCACAAAGTAGAAAAGGCGCTTTGATTGTTGTAGATTTAGGAAGCGATTTAAGACCAGAAGATTTTTTGTATTCAGGTACAAATATTGAAGCGCAATTGTCTACAGATCTTTTAATAAACTTATTTGCAACAGACACCCCTTTGCATGATGGGGCGGTTTTAGTAAAAGGGAATAAAATAATTTCTGCCGGAGTTATACTACCTCTATCAAGGCAAGGTATAAGTAGATACGGAACAAGACATCTTGCTGCGTTAGGCATTACAGAAAGATTTGATAGATGTATTTGTATTGTTGTCTCTGAAGAAACGGGTACTATATCACTAGCTAATCAAGGGAAGTTGGAGAGACCTATTACAAGTAGCCGATTACAGGAGCTTCTAATAAAATTGGTAGGGAATCAAAATTCATTGGGGACGACAAAATCGTCTTCAAACAAAACCACTTCATCCCAAAATATAAATACAAATGATAATATTACAATTGAAAACAAAGCAAATAAATCAGAAAGTCAAAATACCCTTCTTGATTAACTTATGAGATTAGAAAATATATCACCAAAAAAAAATAGGAATATAAAATTATCTAATCAAATAGATATGAAAAGAATTCCAGAACACGTAGCGATAATTATGGACGGTAATGGGAGATGGGCCTCAAAAAGAGGCTTTCCTAGATCCTATGGACATAATCAAGGGGTTAATGTATTAAAAGAAATTATTAAGGTATCTAAGAACTTGGGTTGTAAAGTTCTTACTGTTTATGCATTTTCAACAGAGAATTGGAGTAGACCGAATAAGGAGGTTGATTTTCTTATAAATTTATTTGAAAAAGTTTTGAAAAAAGAAATTGATGAGATCCATCAAGAATCAATAAAAATTAAGTTCATTGGAGATATATTACCTTTTTCAAAGAATTTAAAATCAGTTCTAAATAGTTCAGAAGCCCTTACTCGTAACAATAAGAGTTTCACATTAAACGTTTGTGTGAATTATGGAGGAAGGCAAGAAATAGTAAAAGTTGCGCAAGAAATAGCAAAAAAATCAGTTTCTGGAGAAATCAAACCCAGTGAAGTAAATGAAGAGTTGATTAATTCAGAACTATTAACTCAAGGTGTCAAGGATCCAGACTTACTAATAAGAACTAGCGGAGAAAAAAGGATAAGTAATTTTCTTTTGTGGCAATTAGCTTATTCTGAAATATATATATCTGAAGTATTGTGGCCAGATTTTGATGAGTCTGAATTTTTTAAAGCAATAATTGATTACCAATCAAGGAATAGACGTTTTGGAGGTATAGAATCATTAGCAAATGACTCTTTAAAAGATTCTTGTTGTTCTACTTAACTAAAAATGATTAAGTCCCCTAATCAAATATCTAGCGAAATCAGATTTGATTGGGATAGAAAAGAAATTTTGGAAATACTAAATATACCTCTCGTAGATTTGATGTGGGAAGCACAAATTGTTCATAGGAAATATAATTCATATGAAGTCCAATTAGCTTCCCTTTACAGCGTAAAAACTGGTGGATGTGAAGAAGATTGTTCATATTGTAGCCAATCAATATACAGTGCTAGTCCCATAAAAAGTCATCCCCAATTTGAAGTTGAAGCTGTTTTAAAAAGAGCCAAAACAGCAAAACAAGAGGGTGCAGATAGGTTTTGTATGGGTTGGGCTTGGAGAGAAATTCGAGAGGGTAAACCATTCAATTCAATGTTAGAAATGGTTAAAGGCGTAAGAGAGTTAGGAATGGAGGCATGTGTAACAGCAGGAATGCTTACAGATGATCAAGCCCTGAAACTTGCGAATGCTGGGTTAACAGCTTACAACCATAATCTTGATACTAGTCCTGAATACTATGAAAATATTATTACTACAAGAACTTATCAGGATAGATTAGACACTATTAAAAGAGTCAGAAATGCAGGTATAAATGTATGTTGTGGAGGAATAATAGGATTAGGAGAAAACAAGGGAGATAGAGCCTCTCTTTTAGAAGTTCTCTCAAACATGAATCCTCATCCTGAAAGTGTCCCAATTAATTCATTAGTAGCTATCGAAGGTACAGAATTAGAAAATAATAAAAAAATTGATTCTATTGAGATGATAAGAATGATTGCTACAGCAAGAATTCTTATGCCAAAAAGTAAAATAAGGTTAAGTGCAGGCAGGGAGAGTTTAACAAAAGAAGCTCAGATTTTATGTCTCCAATGTGGTGCAAACTCTATTTTTTATGGAGATGAATTGCTCACAACATCTAATCCATCTTTTCAAGAAGACAGAAAATTACTTAAAGATGTAGGGGTTGTTTTCAATCAAGATTTTGAATCTTTTAATAAAACAGCTACTTCTTTATGAAACAAAATATTTATAAGATCGTTTCAATCTATTCTTTCTTCTCATTTGAAGAAAACTTAATTCTTGAACTCAAAGAAAAGTTATTGAGAATTGAAAATGGTAATGATCTTTCAGGATTGTTGATAATTGCTAAAGAAGGAATTAACGGAACTATTTGCGCTAAAGAAAAAACAATTGGAAAAGTTCTTAATTTAATAAGAAAATTTATTGGAATTAATAAATCAAATATAAAAATTAGTTATTCAAATACAAAAATTTTCAAAAAATTAAAAATCAAAATTAAGAGTGAGATAGTAACTATGGGAGTTCCTGAGATAAATCCATCAAAAGATGCAGGAACTTATATTGATTCATTTACATGGAATAAATTAATCAAAGATCAAAATACTATCGTCATAGATACAAGGAATCATTATGAAGTTTCTATAGGAAGCTTTAAAGATTCTATTAATCCAAATACAAACAACTTTAGTGAGTTTCCTGATTGGTTAGATAATAATCTGGAAAAACATTTAGGAAATGAAAATTCTAAAAATATTGCGATGTTTTGTACTGGAGGTATTAGATGTGAAAAAGCTACTACTTTATTAAAAAATAAAGGTTACAAAAATATTTTTCATTTAAAAGGCGGGATACTTAAATACCTCGAGGAAATTTCAAAAGAAGAAAGTCTTTTTGAAGGAGAATGTTATGTTTTTGATAAAAGAGTCTCCTTAGATCACGAATTAAAAAAAGGGTCTTATTCAATTTGTCATGCATGTGGAATGCCAATTTCATTGGAGGATAAGAAAAAAAAGGAATATATTGAAGGTATTCAGTGTCATTTTTGTATTAATCAATTTACTGATGAAGATAGGAAAAGATTCGAAGAAAGACAAAAACAGATAAATACATTAAAAGAGACAAATCAAAAAGTGTATAAGAATTAATTTATAAAAATTATGAAAATTGAAGAATTACAAAAAATAGCATTTTCCTTAGGTTTAATAATAAAAATACAAGTAAGAGAAACACTTGGATTATGTTTTTTTAAAATTGTTGTAGCAGAACAAAAAGATAATGTAGTCAAGATTTGGGGAGAAATGAAAGGATGGACTTTCTTAAATGAGCAGGGTATTCAGCTCGATACATTAAGGGTTATTAATACCTCTCCTCGTTTTGTTTCGGAATTAATTTGGGCATCAAGCATGGCTTGGGCTATCGAAAAGAAAAATAGTAAAAAAGCAAGATTATTAGCGATTTACGATACCGAAGGATATAGTATAAAACTTGTTAGATATTTTAAGATTCTTGGATTTGAAATTGTTAAAGAAGTTGGTTCTAGTCCAGTAGATCTCTTCTTAAGATTAGTTTGGGGAGGGGCAGGAACTCTTATGAAAGGAGATTGTTTTCATATCCTAAACAAAATAGAGAAAAAACTTTCTTCTATTGATAAGCCTCAACCAGCGTGATAACTGCTTCTAACTAAAGGTCCACAAGATACTTTTTTAAAACTTAATTTTTTACAAAGCCTTTCTAAATATTCAAACTCCCTTGGTTCCCAATATTTCTTTACAGATAAGTGCTTTAATGAAGGTCTTAGGTATTGTCCAATTGTAATTTGATCACACTCAACTTTTTTTAGATCAATAATCGTAGTTTCTATTTCTTCTAATGTTTCTCCTAACCCCAACATAATGCCTGATTTTGTTTGAATATTAGGAGCAATAGACTTGGATTTTTTAAGTAAGCTTAAAGAATTTTTATAGTTTGCCCCTCTTCGAACCTCTTTTTGAAGTCTTGCAACCGTCTCAAGATTATGATTAAAACAAATTGGTTTTTTGTCTAAGATCATTTTTAACCTTTCTTTTTGAAGTTTATCTTTATCTTCAAAATTTTTACCTCCTCCCCATAAATCTGGAGTAAGGACTTCTATTTGAATAGTTGGATCAATTTTCCTAATCTCATTAATCGTAGAGACAAATAAATTAACTCCATGATCGGAGAGATCATCTCTTGCAACCGAGGTTAGTACTACATATTTTAAATTCAGGATTTTAACTGCTTCAGCGACTTGAATACTTTCATAGTTATTTATTTCACTAGGTTTACCTTTACTTACTTGGCAAAAGGCACATGCACGAGAACAAATTGAACCTCCAAGTAAAAAAGTAGCAGTCCCTGAGGCATAGCATTCAGCTCTATTTGGACATCTACCTTCTTCACAAATTGTATGTATATTTGAGTTTTTGATGAGTTTTTGTATTCTCTCAAATTCTGAGGCCTTACTAATAGGAAATTTTATCCAGGATGGAAGCTTTAGAATTTTTTCTTTGTTAATCTGATTTCTATTTCCCATTTTTAAATTAAAGTTGTTCTACCTTCTAATGCTCTTGCTAGAGTCACTTCATCAACGTATTCAAGTTCACTACCCATTGGCAGTCCATAAGCAATTCTCGTTACTTTCGTAAAAGGGGTTAATAATTTTCCTATATATAGACTTGTTGTATCGCCTTCAACGCTTGGAGTTAATGCCAGTATAATTTCATCAACCTCTGATTTACTTACTCTCTCAATCAAACTTCTGATCTCTAATAATTCTGGACCAATTGAATCCATTGGAGAAATTAATCCCCCAATAACATGATAAACGCCCTTATACTCCCTTGCTCTTTCTAAGGCTAATAAGTCTTTAGTTTCTGCAACTACACAAATTATTTTTTGATTTCTTTCAGTATTTCTGCATATTTCGCACTCTTCTTCTGAAGTTAAATTAAAGCATTTTTTACAATGCCCCACATTACTGTGAGCCTCTAATAATGCATTAGAAAAATCTCTTATACTCTTTTCGGGTTGTTTTAGAATAAATAATGCCAACCTTTGAGCTGTTCTTGGACCAATTCCAGGGAATTTCTCAAAATGAGCGATTAATTTTGAAAGTGGTTTGGTAAAAGTTATCAAGACTAAATTTTTTCTAAGATTAATTTAGACGCATTATTTGGAATTTGTTCTATTTGTTTGCTTTTAATGTCTTATTATATTTTTAATTAATAATTTCTTAAAAATGAAAAATATGAAATTTAATCCTTTTAAATATCTATTATTAATATTTTTATGCTTTACCTTAAGTGCTTGTAGTGGGGGTCTAAATGCTGGGCTAGAGGCTTATCAAAGTCCTGATGGTAGATATGCTTTTTTATATCCTACAGGTTGGACCAGAGTGAAAGTAGATGGAGGTCCTGAAATTATCTACCATGATTTGATAAATAGTAATGAGACACTAAGTTTAGTGGTATCAGATGTTAATAAAGAAGTTGATTTAGAACAATTAGGAAGTCCAGTTGAAGTTGGACAAACATTAATAGATAAAGTTATTGCTCCAGAAGGTTCAGGCAGATCAGTCAAACTAGTTGATGCGAACAAAAGAGAAGCCTCAAATCATATTTTTTATGACTTGGAATATCAATTAAAACTGAATGATCAAGATCGACATGAACTTGCGACTGTTGTTATTGATAGAGGAACTTTATATACATTCGCAGTAGGAACAAATGAAGATAGATGGAGTAAAGTAGATGGGATATTTAATAATGTTATAGAATCATTTAACTTTTTAATATAATTTTAAAAAAGATATCTACTAAACACCAACCTGAACATTCCATAAATCAGAATAAACATTTTTGTTATTTAGTAGAAGATCATGTTTCCCACTTTCGATTATCTTGCCCTTATCAATAACAATAATATTGTCAGCGTTTTTAATTGTACTTAATCTATGAGCTATAACTATTGTTGTTCTTTCTTTAGTTATTTTAGATAATGATTTTTGAATTAAAACTTCTGTCTCGTTATCAACTGAAGCAGTAGCCTCATCTAAGATCAAAATCGGGGCATCCTTTAAAACAGCTCTCGCCAAAGCTATTCTTTGACGTTGTCCCCCAGAAAGTCTTTGTCCCCTTTCACCAACGACTGTTTTATAACCATCTGGTAATTGTTCAATAAATTTATGAGCTTCAGCAATTTTTGATGCTCTTACAATATCTTTAATTTTTGGATTGCTTGCACCATAGGCAATATTTTCCTGAACAGTTCCATGAAATAAATACGTTTCTTGACTTACTAGAGAAATACATTTTCTTAAATCTTTTAAATTTATATCCTTTATTGGAATGTTATCCAAAGATATTAAACCTTTATTACAATCATAAATCCTTAGAAGAAGTTTAATAATCGTACTTTTACCAGAACCAGTTAAACCAACAATTCCTAAAGTAGTGTTACTTTGAATTTTAAAATCAATGTTCTTTAATGTTGAATCTCTCCCAGGATAATTAAAATTTACTTTTTCAAAAATAATCTCACCTTTGATATCTTTAGATTCAATTTTTATTTTGCCATCTTTTATTTTTATAGGTGTATCTATAAGATCCATAACTCTATTTATTGATGCCAGTGAGCGTTGGAAATCATCTAAAACATGCCCTAAAGTAGTCAAAGGCCATAATAATCTTTGCGTAATAAAAACTAAAAAGCTATACGTTCCTACACTAAGTACCTTATTCCAGGTTTGAAAACCTCCAATTAGTAAAATGGCTACAAAAGCAAATAAAATAGCAAATCTTATTAGGGGAATAAAAGCTGAAGATAATTTTATTGCTGCTTTATTACTTCTTTGATATGCAAGACTTTCTTTATTTAATCTATTAAGCTCCCAATTCTCTTTAGTAAAGCTCTTTATCGTAAGAATCCCGCTTAAATTATTATTTAATCTAGAAGCTAAAAGTCCTGCTTTATTCCTGACATCTTTATATTTTGGAGATAGTTTACTTTGAAATCTTATTGATCCAAGAAATATTAAAGGGATAGGTATGAAAGCAAATAATGCAATTTTTGGCGCGACGAAAATCATTGTCCCTCCAATAATTAAGACAGTAATAAATAACTGAATAAGTTGATTAGCCCCTTGATCAAGGAACCTCTCAAGTTGATTAACATCATCATTTAAAATAGATAAAAGCCTACCCGTATTATCGTTTTCAAAGAAAGCCATATCTAATTCCTGTATGTGCTTATAAGCCCTTATTCTCAATTTATGTTGGGATATCTGAGCTAAATTTCTCCACAAAACCGAATATAAATATTCAAAGAAGGATTCTCCTGACCATATTATCCCTGAAGCAAATGCAAGAAATATTAATTGGATTGGAACTTCTTTTATCCCTAAGCTAGAAATCCAAGAATCCTTCTCTTTAACTACAATATCAACTGCAAGACCAATAATTACTGGAGGAGCTAAATCTAGGATTTTATTTATTATCGAACTTAAGAAAGCGAAAGAAAGTAAAAATCTTTCATCTCTTAAATTCAGATAAAGTCTTACAATAGGATTTTGATTATTTGTATATCTCATTTTAATTTATTATAAATTAAAGTTTTTCTTAGTTTCTAACTTACATTTATTTATTGCTTTTTGATGACTATTAGTATTTATAAATTCCCCTAAATAGCAATCACAAGTATATTTAGCAATTTCTTCATCATAATTCATCTTAGCTTTTAGCATTTCCTCCTTAAAATTTTGAACACAAAATAAATTTATAATTGATTTTTTTTTTGTTTCAGCTAAATATTCAAAATCTAAATAGCCTACTAAAAGTAAAAAGTTAACCAAAACAAAAACATTTTTTATAGTAGATCTCATGATCTAAAGTTAATTTTTTATTTTTAAATTTCTCAATTTGTTCCTAACTTCACCATGCAAATCTCTTGGCAAATCAACCAAACTATAGTCGTTAAATATTTGTATCTTTCCTATAGATCTTCCATTAATATTAGTAGAGTTACATATTGAAGAAATAATATTTGCCACTCTAACCCTATCCATTTTCCCAATATTAAATCTATAAGTTTCAAAAGAATCATTTTGATAATTGTTTCTTCTATTTGAATTTCTCATACGATTATTTCCGTATCCATTTCTATTTGATCTATTACGATCAGAATTATTTTGCCTATATATCCATGACTCATCTTCATTAATAAAAAAGGATTTATTACCTATTGCTAAATTTATAGCTGCCATTGCAATATTTGATTCATCCATAGAATGCTTATCTTTTAAGGTATCAAGGATATCGATCATCAATGCTTTTTTCTCTTCATTATTTTCATAAGCAAGAGAACTCTCATTCAAATTTGAAATTAATTTCCCCATTCTTTTTTCATTAATTATTTGATTATTTGGTATCTCAATTTCTTCAATTTTATTTCTTGTAGAATTTTCCAAGTTCCTTAAAAAATTTTTTTCTCTTTGATTAACAAATAAGATTGCTTCTCCAGATCTACCTGCTCTGCCTGTTCTTCCAATTCTATGAGTATATGTTTCCTTATCAAATGGAAAATCATAATTAATAACAAGTTTAATCCTTTCAACATCTAATCCTCTTGCTGCCACATCAGTTGCCACTAGAATATCAATAAATCCCTTTTTTAATCTATCTACAGTATTTTCTCTTTGATTCTGGGGAATGTCTCCATTCAGAACAGCAACACTATGGCCCGAGTTCTCTAAGGCCTCAGCTATTGAAGTAGTAAGTAATTTTGTCCTCACAAATATTATTACTCCTTCATTAGTAATTTCTAATATTCTTTTTAGAGCAGCCAACTTATGGTGTCTTTGAACATTAATAAATCTTTGAGTAATTAATTGAGTTTCTTTCTTTACACTTTTAATAAGTATTTCAGCGGGTTCATTAAGATATTTTTTTGCTATATTTCTTATCTCATTTGGCATTGTGGCAGAAAACAATACCATTTGTTTGTTTTCAGGAAGTTTATCTATTATCCATTCGATATCCTCAAGAAATCCCATTTTTAACATTTCATCCGCCTCATCAAGTACGAGGCAATTTATATTATTTATCTTAAAAGTTCCTTGTCTAATATGATCCATTATTCTTCCGGGTGTTCCAACGACTATGTCAGTTTTCCTCTTTAATGATGAGATTTGAGTTCTAAAATCAGTACCTCCGTATATCGCTAATGTTCTTAAATTGGTTGATTCAGCACTATAACTTTTGAAAGAATCTGCTACTTGAGTAGCTAATTCTCTAGTTGGGGTCATAACCAAAACTTTAGCATTTGATTCTTTATTATTTTCAAGTTTTTCTATTATTGGGAGAGCAAAGGCAGCTGTTTTACCTGTCCCTGTTTGAGCTTGACCTAACAAATCTTTTCCACGCATTAATTCTGGGATTGCTGCTTTTTGTATAGGTGTAGGAGATTTATATCCTTTATTTTCTAATGAATTTAATATTGATTTATTAAAGCCAAAACAAGCAAACCCATTGTCTATAATTTCTTCCTGAAGAGGAATTTGATCTTCAGAAACAATTTTAATTTCATTTTCACTTGAATCACTTTTAGAAAAAGCTTTTCCACTCAAATTATCCTTATCTCTATCTACCAATTGATTTTCATTATTTGATGCCATGAAGAATGCCTGATTATCATCTGATCAAGCATTCAACATTTATATAAAGAATCTTAAATTGTTGATTAGCCTTTCAGAGCCGAATTACTAATCTAGCATCTAGAGGTTTAAATCCGACTAATATATAGCAATTAAGTTCTAATTTAAATAATAAATATCTAAAAGTTTCTTAGCTCTTGTTATAGCTGTATAAAGCAATCTTTTCTCATAATTATCTCTGAAGAATATATTCTCATTTTCTATTTCAGCACTATTTATAGATTCAGGTAATTTGGATTTTTTGGACCACAAAATACTTACTTTCTCAGATTCGCTTCCTTGAGATTTATGAATTGTAATTGCAATAGCTGGAACAACATTTTCTAATGCTGATGGATCGATCAATTCAACTATAAGTTCATTATTATCATTAAATTTCCTAAAAAGATATTTCCTATTATCATTTATTCCTATTAAAACACCAATATCTCCATTTGATATTCCAAGCTGATTATTATTTTTTGTACACATAATTGGCAACCCTTCATCAAGGGCTTTGAAATCGTAAGGTTTTGTTTTGCCAATAAGGATATCATTTATATTTTCAACACTCCAATTACCAGTATTTTTTTCGCATAAAATCAAATGTCTCTGTAAATTAAATAATATTTTATTAACTAAATCTTTTTCATGAATCATTAAATCACCAATATTATTATCAAAGATATATTTTTTTTTACTTAGATTTGATGTTGATTGTTTTAATTCATTAAGGTAATTTTGAATTAAATTTACAAGACCTAAAGGAATATTTTTATTATTACTTTTTATAATATTTACTTCTTTTGGTTTATTTTCATTTCCTAAATCTTTTATCTTTTTCTGAAATAAAGAATTTGTGTTATTAAATATTAGATTACTAAGTAATTCAATATCCCCACTATTTCTAAAACTTTTCTTTAGATTAACTATACAAGATTGAATTAGTTTGTTATCAGAATATTCAAATAAATAATTCCAGATAGAACAATTTTTTACAGGAGATAATTGATTCCTATCACCAACGAGAATAATTTTACAGTCTTTAGCTAGTAAATCTAAAACTGATTCAATCATATCAATATTTACCATTGACATTTCATCAATAATGAAAATATCTAATTCCTTTAATTTAAATTTTAATTTAATTGTTTTTTGATGAGAATTGAAAATCCATTTATGTAAAGTTTGACATTCTATTTGATCAAGACTTTTGCTTAAAATATCTTTTTGTTCATTAAGAGATTCCTTTAGCCTAGAGGTGGCTTTTCCAGTAGGTGCAGCGAGTCCTATATTTAAAAAACTATCACTTTTTAAATAATACAATATAAAATTTATCACCAGAGTAGTTTTTCCTGTACCTGGTCCACCTTGCAAAAAAACTAAATTTGAACTTTCAAAAATATTTTTAATTTGATCAAGTTTATTATCAGTATTTGTATTTATTGCAATTTTATCTATTTTTTTTAAGAAGGTATTAATAACTCTATCTATCTTTCCAGACCATTTTGCTAGTGTTAATTTTCTATCATAAAAAACGAACGGGGCATTTGATGTATTTAATAATCCTAAATCCTTTAAAACTTTTAAGTGTTCATTAGGCCATCCATCTTTTAATAAATCGAAGAATATTGAAATCTTATCAACTTCTATTATAGTTTCACCATTTTTCTCAAATTCTAATAATATTTTTAATGTATCTTTAACATAATCTCCGTATTTTTTTTCATTAAATTTAAAAATATCCTTTAGCAGATTAAATATATGACTATATTCAAATTCTTCAATATTTGGACTATAAATATACATTTAAAAAATATTATCTAGATAATTAATTCTATTAATTGGAGCAGAGCTAATAAAAAGACCTGGGCAAATATCTTTCTCCAAAGATTTTTCAAACAATTTAATATCAGGCAATCCTTTTAAAAATATATATACATATCCCCCAAGATGAAACTTAGGTTGATAGTTTTTTAATCTCCACTTTAACAATCTGTGCAAAGCCAACAAATAAAGATGAGATTGCAATGGATAATGATGTTTAATCATTTCTTCTTTCATGTTTTCATAGTTATAGTTTTCAGGAAAACAATCACTATTTTCACTTCCAGAGATAAAATTACTTTTCCAATCAATTACCCACCATTTACTTTCCTCTAAAGTATTTCCTATTGGTATTATGCAGTCGACACATCCTGAATGAAACCCTTTATTTAAAATTTGGAGATCATTAATTTTATTAGAATACTCTTCACCAAAATCAAATTCTTTATCCAATAAAAAACATTTTGAAATATCACTAGTAGTTATATTTCTTCCATTATAAGAAAGAGGTAAATCATACTTAAACTCTTTCATAATATTATTTGAAGATATATCTATTAATCTTTTATTGAGTAATTTATTTCCAAGTGGAAGATTTATGATTCGCAAGATCCCATCTCTAACTTTTAATGCCAAAGAAGAATCAATTTGGAAGAAGTTTAATTCTTCAATAATTAAATCAAGAAGTTTCTCAGAATTATCATTTTGAAAATCAAATCTCTCTATTATTTTATGCAAACATGTTCCAGCAATAGTCCCTTTAGGAAAATCACTTAAGGGGTTAGGCAGATTTAAATATTTTGGATAATTTTTAGATTTATTTAAATAAGTTTCTTTGAGAGTATTAACAATTGAGATATTATCTTCATAATCTTTATATTGATTAGCACTAGATTCTGTTTTTTTTTCTTTTCGAATCCACGAGGAATAACTTGAAAAAGAAATAACCTCATCAGGAGAAAATATTTTAGGTTTTCTTGTATTAACTTTATTTATTTTCCAAAGATTTTTATTTAACCCATTAATATTAAATCTATTAGAAAATTCATTAATATTTATTTTTAATAATTTATATTCAATAGTTGACTTATATATATGAATATTCTCTAGGTTTGATAGCAAATCATTATTAAGAATATTGTTTATATTATCTTTATCATTAAAAATAATAAGCTTATATTTACTTCTTGTAAGCGCTACATAAATTAACCTCTCACTCTCTTTAAATAAATCTCTTTCTTCTTTTAAACTAAATTCTTCTACTTTACTATAATCATTAGAAATATTTATGTAAAAGTACCTATCCAAAATTGATTTCCAAATTGGACCTTTAGTTTTATTTGATTTATTAGAAATAAAAGATAGATATGGACATAAGACTATGTCATACTCAAGTCCTTTACTATTATGAATTGTCGAAAGATTAATTCCATTTTGAAGATTATAATCCTTGGTTAAATAGTCGTCCCCAGTACAAATTCTTAAAGAATTATCTATCTGATTTTGATACCATCTAAATACTTTATTTAGATTAAAGTCATTTTTGATTAATTCAATTTCAATTATTTCAGACAATTGAAATAAATTTGCATATAAATCTGGATCACCATTAATTGAGGATGACTTGTAATTAATAATAAGTTCATTAACAAGGGTTAAAAACCCCTTTTCTCTTAATTCAAGAGACCAAGTAATACATTGATTAGTTAAATTTTCTAATTTTTTACTAATTTGTTGATCAATTAATTCTTCTATATCTATCTCCACAAATTTAGATGTGGCTAACAAAGTTATATTTCTATAAAGCCTTGGATTTATCAAGGAATCAATAAAAAAGACTAATAAAGTACTTGCTTCTGTATCAAAAACATTTTGTTTATTTTTAATCTGGGATGGTATATTGAACTCTTTTAATTTATTTTTTAATTCTAAACATTGAGAATTATATAAGGTAAGAATTGAAATTTTATTAATATCAATTTCTTTATTAAGTAAGAGAAAATTAACTATATATTGAGTCACAATTTCTTCAATATCTATTTCTTTTTTTGAAAATTCTATAATTTCAAATACTTTATTAATTTCAGATTTAGAATTAATATTGTTATTATTTTTGGCAATTAATTGTTTGTATTCAAGTTTTGATTCTTTAAGTCCATTTTTATAAAGCTTATTAATAACATCAAGTAATTTTTTTGAAGATCTGTAGTTATTTTCAAGACTAAAAACCTCTATCGCTTCAGATTTAGCATCTAAATAAGTTTCGATATCTCCACCTCTAAATTTATAAATCGCCTGTTTTGGATCCCCAACACATAGTAAAAAATGTTTTTTAGTATTAAAAAATTTTTTTATTAGGTTCCATTGAATATTATCTGTATCTTGGAACTCATCTACAAAAATACATTTAAACCTATTTTGAATATCAGAAAGACTTTTATCATTACTAAGATCTGAAGATAAATATTTATTTTCAACAGTTTTTATAAGATCATTAAAATTAAAAATAGATAAATCTTTCTTTTTAGTAATCAGTTTTATATAAGCTAACTGGATGAATATTCTTACAAATTCAGTAAAAATACCCTCTTTTATTTTATAAATTTTATCTTGGAGTAATTTAAATCTGCTTAGATCAAAATCCAGATTAAATTTCTTAATTTCTTTCTTTATATTTTTATTATAAAAATATTTAAATAAAAGATCTTCCTTAGAAATATCATATAAAAGTTGACCTATATCTTCTGAATCAAGCCTAAGATTAATCTCTTTGATCCATTCATTTATTTGATTAAACTTATTTTTTCTTGGTTTAGCTGCATAGACCTGACTTTTACCTCCATTTTCTCTTATTAATTTTCCTAATTCAATAAGCTGCAGAAATAATTCTTCGCCGTTTTTATTCCATTCGTCACAAAATTCTTGCCATTTAATAAACAAAAAATCTTTTAAATAATTTGATATATAAATATTCTTATATTTGTTTTTTATTTTAATTTTGCAAATATTTTCTTGATCAATATTTTTTAAAATTTCAATAAAGAATGATTTATTAATTTTGCTTCCAAATCTAGAATTGATCTTCTTTTGATTTACTAAAGAAATTATTTCAGGATCAAGATTTAGAAGTTGATCTATCCACAAATCATTTACTATCTCTTGATATAACTTTTCTATATTATTTTCAATATATGGATCTTGAGCGGAACCAATTTCTATACTAAATTCTTCTAAAATATTTCTACAAAAAGAATGAAATGTAGTTACTTTTAATTTATAAATTGCATTAACAAAATTATCAATCTCAAATATTATTTTTTCAGGATATTTTTCCTTCTCCTGATAATTTTTATACCATTCTAAAAGAGTATCATCTATTTCATTTCCACCCTGATTCTGTAAAAATAATTTTAATTTATTAAATCTTGAAAGTATTTTATCCCTTAATTCTGAGCATGTATTTTTTGTAAAACTTAATAAAAGTATTTCCTCTGGCTTAATTTTTTCTTCCAAAACATTTCTCAAAACCATGTGTGCCAATGTAAAACTTTTTCCAGTCCCAGCACTAGCTTCAACTAATTTAAGATTATTATCTAATGTAATTTTATTAATATCCATATTTCTTTAAATCAATATTTAACTTTCTCCTTATAAGAGAAATAATTTTTAAATTTTTTATTTAAATATTTCTCCTCTAAAATAATCTTAAAATTAATTACCAAGGTAAGAGTTATTGTTAAACATAAATAATAAAAAGATAATTTGATTATAAAAATGCCCAAAGAAATAAGTATTAAAGAATAATACATTGGATGACGAATAAAACTATAAATACCTGAAGTTATTAGGTTTCCTTTAGCTATAGGTCTTGGGAAGGGAGATAAATTACTACCCAAGTCTTTAATAGCTAATAAAATAATAATTGATCCGATTATGATAATTATGAAACCCAAAAAACTAAATATAGAATTACCCTTTATTATTTCTATTTTATTAAGAAATTCCAATTTAATAAAATGAAGACTAATAATAAGAAACTGAAAAATGACAAGTATTATTTCATTAGAAGCTTTAAGAAATGCTTTAAAATTGAATTTAGACATTATTAGTTTTTTAATGCTTCAAGTAAAGGGGCATAAAATCTGAATGATAAATCATCAAACTTATCATTTTCAAAAAAGAAATCTGGTTCTTTTTTATTTCCAAAACACATTTGTATCTCGATATTGTCTCTTTCTCCTTTAACAAAATTTTTATTTCCTATCCATCTATCTGAAAAAGCTTTTTTTTCATTTTTAGATTGTATTTTTGCTTCTACATATTTATAAGTACTTTCTGGGGGGAGAGGTAAGCATTTTTCTGAGAAATTCTTAAAAATATTAATATACTCTTCTAATATTTTCTTTGAATACTCTTGTCCCGGTGATTGAATAATTTCTGTTTTATATTTATTATCTTCTCTAAAAATTATCTGAGTATTTATGATCTTTTTTTCTAAAGAAGAAATAAAAAGTAATTTAATCCAAGCCTCTGACAAACGCTTTAAACTAAGTTTGGCATGAATTAATTCAATAACCATATTATCTGCAATAAAAAATTCTTCTTTATTTGAATTTGATTTAACATAAACCCTACAAATTTTTTTATATTTATTCAAATTTGAAGCTAAACTCCCTATCAAATCTTTTATCTCTTTTTCTTTTGTAAAAATACTATTATTTGGCGCAATAATTGCATTTTCTAAGAATTGGTCGCTTATATTCAAGTTTTTTAATTCATTAAATATATTATTATTATCGATTTCTAACTTCTTAATGACTTTTGCAACTAATTTAGATTTCTGAAAATTAGTTACATACTCTTCATCCGGATGATGAAAAAATATTTCTTTAGGTAAAATATTTTTTTTATGGAGCCAATAGAGCTGAGGAGTTTTGAACCAAAAAGTTAATTCAGATAATTTAAATTTTTTACTATCAAAGATTTTTTCTTCCCAATTTATTTTATTTATTAAGGAATAATTACTTTTTAAAGTATATTCTTTAGCTTTAATATCTTGCTTTTCCTGACAATCAAAGTATTTGATAATAATCTTACATTGCTCTGTAGTTAAAAAACTCTCAAAATAGTTTATTAACTCCTTTATAGGAAAAGAAATATCTAATTTATTATTATCTTTGTCATTATTAACCCAACAAACTATAAGTTGCTTTCTACAGGAAATTAATAACTCGAGGAAAAAATATTTTTCTCTATCAAAAATTGATGGATCTCCAAGAAGATATTTTTTATTTAGTAAATTTATTTTTTCATTAGTAGATAATCTTGGATAATAAATACTATTCATATTAATTAAAAAGATAATTTTACGAGGTATAAGTCTAACCTTCTCTATATCACTTACTAATATCTTATTTAAATAAGATTTATTTTTATGCTTAGAATTATTTATACATGTAATTAATATTTCTCTAAAAACATTTAAAACGATTACTTGGTCTGATATATAAGGCATTAAATAATTATCAATTATTCTATTTACTTCAAAAATTTCTAAATCTAAATTTTGATTAAAATTTCTTGTATTATTAAGTATTAACTTAATCTTTTTAACCCAACCTTCATAATTAGATGAACCTCTTAATAAATTAATATATTTTTTTAAATCAAATAATATTTTCACCCATCTATTTAAATCCAAACTAATATTTTTGGGACTAAATGATTTAAGATTAGGATTTTTAATATTATATTCTTTATCATAAATAAGACCTAAAGTAATTCTATTTAAACTCCACTCTAGAGTATTTTTTTCTTCACCCAACCTTTCATGAGCATCTAAACCCCAATGAAAACCAACATTAGTTAATATTCTTATGATTTCTTCCTTTTCAGAAATATCAAAATCAAAAATATTCTGAGTAACTTTTTGAGAAAGAAGATAGTCTATTTTTTCAAGTGTTATTTTCTCATTTGCTAATTCAGTAATATCTAATAAAAATTTATATATATTTGAATATTCTTCATAATCGTCTTGAATAAAAAAATAAGGTAGTTTTTGACCATTTATTAATTCATTATTAAAGATGTACTTTAGAAAAGGTTTTATTAAACTGGTTTGAGGCGATACTATAGCAATATCGCTATATCTAATTTCATCGCAAGATTCTAGTATTTCTATAATTTTATTTCTTACATACTCCAATTGACTTAATTGAGTGGCATGCCCCCTAAATATAATCGATTCGTCATTGTCATCTATTGTAAAATCATGTCCTTTATTATCAATTAAACTTTTCTGTATTTTATTAATTAAAGGAATATTAATTTTTCCAGAACTATTGATAGTTGGGTCAACATATATTGAATTATAATTTAATTTTATATTTTCAATATTAGAAGTTTCTTCAATCAATTTTTGATAATTAGCACCAAATTTACTAAATATTTTTTCAATATTTGAATTTTTTAAATAAAATTTACTCTCAATAGCTTTAAAATTAACTTCTCCCTCAACAGAATTTATTCTGTCCCATAAATTATCACCTGCAGAAATTAAGTATAAATTTACATTAGTAAATTCTGCTAATTTTGAATAAAAATTAATGTATAATTTAGATAAGTTATTATCCGAAATAATATAGATATTTCTAGGTATTTTATTTTTAAAATTTTTGAATTTTTTAATATTATTAATTATCTCAATCATATATAAACATGATGGTTTCTGGTACATTTTTTTCTCAAGTAATTTATATAAAATCGGTTGCCAATATTCATTTAGATTTAAATCATTAAAAAGATTTGGTGAATTCAAATCATAACTATGCCAATGAGCTATAGTCTCTGGTCTAAAAATAAGATAATCAATAAAATTATTTGCAATTTTTTTTGTCAAATTATAAATATCTCCATCAATTATCTTTTTATTGCTCAAATATTTATTAATCCAATTACTTAACGGTGAGGATTCTTTATAGCTATTTAATTCTTCAAATGAATCAACTATACCCCATTTTATTGACTCGAAATTCCAAATTCCCATATCAACTTCAGGGAAGAAATTTGTCAATAAACCTTCGGTATAATTTGATATTGTCTTGAATTCATAAAGAGCACTTATTTGATTAGTTATTGTTATTTGGTCCCATAACCACCTACCCAAAAAATAATTAGGTACAGCTATATCTAATTTTTCTGTTAAAGAAGGAGGACTAATTAATAATTCTTTTGCTAATAGCTCACTAATAACTTCAATTTTGTTTGACCTATAAATATTAAGCAATTTTTATTAATTGAGATGTTACTCAACTTTAAATGGATCTGTTATTTCTGCATTAGGAGATTCGAATTCCCCTACAGCAACAAATTCTAAGCGAAGCTTTAAAAAAGTAATAAATTTTTTATCGGTAGAGATAACGGCCGCTGGTATATTTGGGATTTTTGCAGATAAGTCTTTAAATTTTGAAGAATTTAAAAATGATGGATTCTTTAAAAGCCAAAAATCTATTTCCTTTTTATTCTCTTTGTAGTTTCTGATCCTTTCTTTTAAAATTTCTTCAAGAGGTTCTTCAACTGTTAAAAATTTCTCACTTGCTGCAACGAAAAAATAAGTTGTCATTTTAAAAAATTAATTTTTTGAGATAAGGCTCTTCATTTCGCGAACAGCTTTTTCGAGACCTACCGCTAAAGCCCTTGCAACAATACTATGGCCAATGTTTAACTCGTTTATATTGTTAATTGATGCAATCTTTTGTACATTCTGATAATTAAGTCCATGTCCTGCATTAACGACTAATCCAAGATCGGTGGCATTATATGTTGATTCAATAATCTTTTGGAGCTCTACATATTGTTCTTCCCCTTTTAAATCAGCATATTTGCCAGTATGTAATTCTATAAAATCAAATCCTATTTCTCCTGAAGAACTTATCTGATCAGTTACAGGATCTATAAATGCACTTACTTCAATATTTGAACTTTTTAAACTATTAACAAAATCCTTAAGGTATTTTTGATTATTTTTGACATCCAGACCTCCTTCAGTTGTAATTTCCTCCCTTTTCTCTGGTACAAGTGTCACGAAATCAGGAAGCAGCTTTTTAGAAATTTCCAGCATTTCATCAGTTGCTGCCATTTCTAAATTAAGTTTTGTTTTAATAGTTTCTTTTAAAAGAAAAATATCACGATCTTGAATATGCCTTCTATCTTCCCTTAAGTGAACTGTTATTGAATCTGCTCCACCTAATTCTGCTAAGAAAGCGAATTGAACCGGATCTGGCTCCACTGTCTGCCTAGCCTGCCTAACATTTGCAATATGATCAATATTTACTCCTAATGTCGCCATAAATTGATTACTCTAAATTTTTAGACAATTTACTAATAGAATAATTCTAGCTAATAAAAAATTACAAACGTATAATTTATAATATAAGGTAAACTGATCTTGAAAAATAAGACTATTGATATCGGTAACGAAATTAACCCTATTTTGGGACTTATAGCTATGTTTATAACCCAAGATATTGTTATGAAAATATTTTTTAAAGAAAAAAAAATTATTAAAAATAATTTTTCAATACCGTTTGATAGCTCAGTTATCTTAGCTCCAACCCACAGATCAAGATGGGATGGATTAATTCTTACTATGGCAATGGGAAGGAGAGTTACCAAAAAGGATTGCAGGTTTATGGTAACAAAATCTGAAATGAGAGGGATTCAAGGTTGGTTTTTAAAAAGACTAGGTTGTTTTTCCATAAATCAACTGTATCCTTCCCTATCTATCTTGAGATACGCTGTAAATTTAATTGTCAAAAAAAAACAACTGGTTGTTTTCCCAGAAGGCAAAATTAATAAATATGGAAATAAAATCCCCCTTAAAGAAGGGCTTTTTAGATTAGCTCGATTAGCGACGAAAAAAACAAATTTTATTACTATAATTCCCATTGGTATTGCTTACAGTGAGGTTTCTCCAAAGTTTAGAAGTAAAGTTTCCCTATGTTTTGGAGAACCTTTTATTATCAATGGCAATATAAATTTAAATATTGATGAATTTAATAAATTATTATTAGAAAGAATGACAAATGCTGAAAACGAAGCGTTAAAAGTTCTAGGTCGATGAATCCATAATCAGTTAGTATTAAAAATATTAAATTAAGATAAAATGAAATTCTTAAAATCCATCCCAATTTTATTCATATTATTAGCAATCTATCCTTCTACAACATTAATATATGCTGCCGGTGAAGATCCCAAAACATATAGAGTACTAGCCAACTCAAACAAAAAGCTTTCAATCGCAAACGTTATTAATTTTATACAAGAGGGGGATATTTTAGTTAATAATGGTGAGTTCGATAAAGCTAAAGAATCTTTTGATAAAGCAAGAAATTTAGCGAAACAACTTGCAGGTTTTTATAAAGATTTAAATAGTTCATATAAAGGATTAGATGCCAGGATACCAAATGAGATGGCGGATAAAGGAAGGAAATCATTACAAATCTGGGCAGAATCAAACGCAAGGCTAGCAGCAGTATATAAAAGGAAAAAACAACCTGAAGTAGCAGTCCCTTTACTTGTCGAGATAATCAGATTAATGACTCCCACCAGCTCAGAAGGGAAGAAAGCATATAAAGAGTTAATCCAGATTGGCTTTGTTGAAACTCCTTTTAGAGGATCCTAGAGAATAATAATGACTACCAAAAACGAAGTAATTAACTTAATAAAACAAAAAATAGCTGATTCTGAAGTTTATGTTGAAAATTTAAAAGGAAATGATCATTTACAAGTAACAGTAATTTCACCTAAATTCAATGGTCTATCATTAGTTAAACAACATCAGTTAGTTTATTCTGCTCTAAAAGAACAATTAGCTTCAGAAGCTATCCACGCATTAGCGCTAAAAACTGAAACAACCAACTAAATTATGGAAAACCTCACTAAAAATAAAATTCAAAAACTCATTGAGTCTAATCCTATTATGGTCTTTATGAAAGGCACAAAATTAATGCCTCAATGTGGTTTTTCTAATAATGTAGTTCAAATTCTTAATTCACTTGGAGTAGAATTTAATACATTTGATGTCTTAAGTGATTTTGAAATAAGAGAAGGTATTAAAGAGTATTCTGAATGGCCAACTATTCCACAAGTTTATTTAAAGGGTGAATTTCTTGGCGGTTCAGATATCCTAATCGAGATGTACAATTCAGGAACTTTAAAAGAAAAGATTCAGATCGAATTAGCATCTTAAAATATTTGCTAAGTATAAATACTCGAATTTAGTTAATAAAAATTAATATTTTAAATCTTTTTTTTATCAAAAAATCCTTTATTTTCATCACTATCTGGATTAATAAAACTTGATGGGTCAAGTATCCATCTTTCTATTAATCTTTCTAACTTCTCTTGATCTTTTGCTTCTAAACTGTTGCAATTCCTTAAGGCTTGGAGATAACCATCACTATATAATTTGAGGTCAGAGGGAGTATGAAATCTAGTAACTAAGTCCTGGCAGCTATCGCAAATGGATTGAAAATGTCTAATTGCTATTGGATTTTCAAATGATGTCATAATTTGATAGATTCTGATTTTTATTTAGCATTTGTTATACCTTATTAAGGATGATTAAAAATTGCCTGGCCAAAAAGTAATTAAGAATGCAATCAACTGAGCAAATACTAGCTTCAGCTCCTGGCAGCTCCCAATTGCCTTCGACCTCTCAAACCCCTTCGAGAGTTCTTGTTGTTGAACCTCACCCCACACTAAGAACCGTCTTAGTTCAAAGACTACGTCAAGATGGTCATTTAGCTGCCGCTGTTGGATCAGCGTCGGAAGCCGTTGACTTATGTAGAGAGCAGTCTCCTGATCTACTAGTTAGCGCTGAGATATTAGATCAGAATACTGCGATGAAATTAGCTCAACAATTGGGTAGCTCAGTAATTGTTCTAACTGCAAGATCTGGGGTAGAAGCATTAGTGAGCTTATTAGATGAAGGGGCTGATGATGTTTTAAGAAAACCTTTCGGTCTAGAGGAGTTAGCAGCTAGATGTAGAACTTTACTAAAAAGAGGTCGGATAGGATTACAAGAGAAAGTTGCAGTAGGCCCTCTAGAAGTCCATCTACTCCTAAGACAAGTTACCTTGAGTGAAAAGCCTGTAGAATTAAGCCCTAGAGAGTTTGCATTGCTATGTGCACTGTTAATGCCTCCTGGCATAGTTAGAAGCCGTCAGGAGCTTTTAAGGTTAGCATGGCCCCCATTTAGCGGTGGGCCAAGATCTGTTGATACCCAAGTTTTAACATTACGCCGAAAATTAGAACAAGCAGGTCTTGGAGAAGGAGGAGGTATCACAACAGTAAGACAGCAGGGTTATAGATTTAGTATTGATAATATTTAAATCGTAAAAGCCAAGATTTCCCCAATAATCATAAATATAGATAAGTAAGTTAGTAATTTATATGTCCATAAGGGTGAAATATAAGATATTTGGTTGACATTTAATTTTGTCTTGTTTTCAACTATAAGTAAAAATTTATCTAAATCCTCTATTCTTTGAGGGATAAGAAAACTCTCATTGTTTTTTGTTATGAAGTAATGAACCTTACTCCCTTGACTAGTTGGCAATGATTTAATTAACTTAATGTCTTTCCAATAAATTTCCCATTTCTTTTTACCAAAGATTTTAGAAACAAAGCTTGTTTGGTAAAAAATTTTTTTATCACATGTATTCACATAATCATTAGTGATATTTATTATCAAAAATAGTCCAAAGACAAATAAAAAGATTGAGAAAATTTTTAAATCTTCACTTGAAATAAAAGGGACGGGAATTGTAAGTGCTAAATATAAAGAAATTAAAGAACTTTTAACAAAAAAAAGGGGCTTAAACTTTTCTATCATTTTTTTTAAATTTTTTAGTCTGGCAAATTAAAACTATTTATATTCAATTTTGCGCCTATTTTGTGCGCACAAGCATAACCACTAAAAGCCACTGCATTAAGACCTTGTCCAGGGAAACACGAATCTCCTACGCAATAAAGGTTTTTAATATTTGTGGTATTAAAAGGCATAGGAATTAGCCCAAGTAATTTCTTGTTGGGAATTGGTCCATAACTTCCTTCAAAACGTCCAAGGAACTTTCTGTGAGTTCTTGGAGTACCAATTTCTTTATGGTCAATATTTTGGTCTAAATTTGGAATTATTTTAGAAATTTTTTCAATAAGAAATGAATAATAATTTTGTTTCTTCTTTAGATAATCTTCTCTTGAAAGATTTTCCCACTTATCTATTGAAGAAGGAGTAAATGCATGGATGATGTGTTTTCCATCTGGAGCAAGAGATGAATCCAGTAAGGTAGGTATAGAGATAAAAATTACACCTTTTTCATTTTCTAACTCATCCCAATTTTCAACAATAATATGATGGCAATTGAATTCTTTATCTATTAAATCTTTTGTTACTCCGAGGTGGATTGAGACAAAAGATGGAGATGGTCTATAGTTCTCAGACCACTTATGTTCACTTTTTGGAACTTGATCACCTCTGATCAACCCATTTTTATTATTATTAAGTCCAAAAGTATCCCATCTAGTGGAATTAGCTACAACTATATTTGAATAGATTTCTTCTCCATTTGATAACTTTACTCCTATAGCTTTCTTATCATTTAAAAGAATTTCCTTCACATTAGCTTTATAACGAATCTTGCTTCCAAAACCTTCTAAACCCGATACCAATTTTTCTGCAATTTTACCAACTCCACCTTTTGGATAATTTATTCCTCCCTCATGTCTATCAGTAAAAACCATTCCTGCATTTATCATTGGTGTTTTCAAAGCAGGCATTACTGACCAGCAAAAACATTCGATATCAATGAATTTCAAAAGTTCAGGATCTTTTATAAATTTCCTTGCTACATCTCCAACGTTTATTGGAAGCCATCTAGCCAAACCAAGACAAGATAAGGGTGCCTTAAAGAAAACCTTAAAAAGATAATTAGGGTCTTCAATTGATAAAAGTGGCATTGAATCTAAACAATTAAAAACATTTGAACAAGTCCCATAAAATCTTTTTATTCCCTTCTTTTCATGAGGAAAACGTTTTGTTAATTTACTAATAAAATCTTTATAACTTTTGTCAACAGAAATTCTAAAGTTTCCAGGGAGATGATATTCGAGTTGAACAGGATCCGGTATAGTTTCACATTTTTCATTTACATCTCTAAGAGCACGAGTTAGCAAATTAGTATATCCTTTCTTTCCGAAACCAAAAATCATAGATGCACCTACATCAAATGTATAGCCTTTCCTTTTAAAGGATCCTCCGCTACCCCCAGGAATAATATATTTCTCAAGCACTAAAACTTTTATACCCTTAGCCGCTAATTGTGTTGCTGTTACCAATCCTCCTATTCCTGAGCCAATAATAATTGCATCAAAATTTGTTTTATTAGATTTCATTTTAGTTTTTTGAATAACTTATTTTAATTAATCTCAGCAAGTAAGTCATTTTTTTCAAAATATTTATCTAATATTTTCTTGAATCTTTGCAATACCTTTATAGATCTTTCTTGATAAGCTTTATATCTTAATTTTTTATCTTTTATTCTATGGGTTAATTCTGGTACCAAACCAAATGTAGCAGGCATTGGTTGAAATTTATTTTTTTTTTGACTAGACATAATTTGATTTTTATTACTAATGAAGTTTATTAAAGATCCAATCATTGACTCATTTGGAAAGGTTACTGGACTTTTATTTTTAGCTAATAATGAAGCGTTTATTCCTGCTAACAAACCTCCTGCCGCTGCAGCTGCATAGCCTTCTGTGCCTGTTATTTGACCAGCCGCAAAAAGGGTTTCTCTTTTCAAAAATTGAAGAGTTGGTAAAAGTAACTTAGGGGATTCTAAAAATGTATTTCTATGCATAACTCCAAAACGGACAAACTCAGCTTTTTCCAAGCCAGGTATCATCCTAAATATTCTTTTTTGTTCTGACCATTTGAGATTAGTTTGAAACCCAACCATATTAAGTAATTTCCCATCGAGGTCTTCTTTTCTTAATTGAACAATTGCATGAGGCCTTTTTTTTAATCTATTTTCCCTGTTAAATAGATCTCCCCAATCTGGGTTCCATAAACCAATAGATTTCAAAGGTCCATATCTCATTGTGTCAACTCCTCTTCTTGCTATCTCTTCGATGGGTAGACAAGCTTCAAAGAAATTTGCAGATTCTTTTTCAAAATCTTTCAAAGAGGCTTGCTCACCTTCAATTAATTCGTTTCTAAAATTTATGTAAGCATTTTTATTCATCGGACAATTAAAATATGCTCGATCTCCTTTATCGTATCTACTTGCTTTGAAGACTACTTCATGATCAATAGTCTCACCATAAATAATTGGACTCGCTGCATCAAAAAAATGACAAGAATCAATACCTGTAAATATTTTAATCTTGCTAGCTAGTTCATCTGATGTAAGTGGACCAGTTGCAATTATAGTAATAGTTTCTTTTTCTGGGAGATCTAATTGTTCTATCTTCTTTATTTCAATTAAAGGGTGAGTTGATAAAACATCTGTCAAAGATTTACTAAATTTTGATCTGTCTACAGCCAAAGCCCCTCCTGCAGGGACTGCGTATGAGTCTGCTGTTTTTATTATCAAAGAGTTAAAAGTTCTTAATTCTTCTTGCAAAAGTCCAGATGCTCTATCGGGGCTTAATGCACCAAAACTATTACTACAGACTAATTCTCCAAATTCACTTGTATGATGTGCCGGGCTTGAATGAGAGGGTCTCATTTCAATTAATTTAACTGGTACCCCTGAATTTGCTATTTGCCAAGCGGCTTCACTACCAGCGAGACCTGCTCCTATTACAATGACTTCCTTATTTATCAAATCAAATTAATCCTTTCCCAAAAAGTCTCTATTAAATTGTTCTCTTGCAGGTTTTTGTATATTAAAGACAACCCATGCCAAGGCTGCGATGATTGGTGCGAAAACTACAATTGTTCTTAACATTTTAAAAATCTTGTTATTTATAAAATATTTTACCTTCCAATAGCTAATAAAGAGAGAATTTTTAATTTTTAATCTTATAAGTTAAGAATTGTATTTCAATTGTTCAA
Organism: Prochlorococcus sp. AG-673-M19; assembly: GCA_003211115.1. Classification (GTDB taxonomy): domain Bacteria; phylum Cyanobacteriota; class Cyanobacteriia; order PCC-6307; family Cyanobiaceae; genus Prochlorococcus_A. The sequence goes on along the minus strand of QCTP01000003.1, from coordinate 10,325 downwards.
GTTAGGATAATAAGTTGTTTTTTTTACCTTAAAAAGGGATAATTTCATATGTACTCAATTTTACAGAATGGGTCGCTAGCTCAGCGGTAGAGCATCCGGCTTTTAACCGGCTGGTCCTGAGTTCGAATCTCAGGCGACCCACATTTTTAATAATATTGAGTTCAATAAATTTAATATCATTAGAAATAATTTAAATTAAACATTCAATTAATTAAAAATTTTATTGAAAAATGCAATTATTCGTTATCGATTGGTCTTTCCAGAATTCTGAAGATCAGCTATTCGCAACTAATGAATTTTGTGAGTTTTTAAAGGATAATAAATTAAACCAACATATCGAAGGTTTTCAGTTAATATTTGTAGCTCATACGCCTCAAAACGGATCTGGAGTAATTATTTGTAAGGCACAAACTTCAACAACACTTTTTAAAATTCTTAAAATGTGGAGAGACAATTTTAATATCTCTTTTAATATAAAACCAGCCCTAACCAATGAAGAATTTCTTGCATTACATTCTTAAAAAGACTTCTGAGCAAAAGAATAGCTCAACTAACACAATCGCGTAACATATATGTTCTCACTATTTCAAAAAAAAAAAAAAAAATGAGGCAATTTCAATTAAAAACTAAAAATACTTTACAAACCTTCATAAATACTGTTACAATCATTAACATAATTTAATCAATTTTTTTTATCATGACTCCTGAAGCAGAACGTTTTAATGGTTGGGCAGCAATGCTAGGTTTCGTTGCAGCTGTTGGTGCATATGTAACTACTGGACAAATCATTCCTGGTTGGTTTTAGATTTTAATTACTTTAAAACTTTTAAAAATCTATAAACCTTGACTAGTTCAAGGTTTTTTTTTCTAAAATTTTAAATTTAAAATTTCTTTGTAACCGAAATTCATTTCAACTAAATCGATTTTTTTTCAATATTGTCTAGACAAGTAGAACATAATAAATGACCTTTTTTTTTCCAAAAAATTTTAGTTGATCTCTCTATATCTTTTCTACATATTAAGCACTTAAATATTGGTGACATTTGAGATTGTTAGTTTAATGAGGATATTGAAGATATTACTGTTATAGATTATTTATAAATAATGGCAAGAATTATCCTTATAATATCTTCAATATTATTTTTAGATCAATCTTATGCATCAAAGATAGCGAAAGTCATAATTATAAATTGCTATGACGGTAATACTTGAACCACAAATAAAAGAGAAAAAATTCGCTTAACTTGTATAAATACACCCGAAATAAAAACATCTAATTCTAACCTATTCAAGAAAAAGAATCTAAAGCTTTGCTCAATAATTTAGTCAATAACCAAGAACTTTACATAAAAAGAATTACTAAAGATATCTAGAACAGATGGGGAATTATTTAAAAACGGATTAAATATTCAAAAAATGATAATTTAAAAAAGATCATGGAAAATTTATAAAAAATATTTACATCAATGCAAGTAGATAATAAAAAAGTTGGCATGAAATAAAAAAAAGCCTGCTATTGCAGGCCTTTTTGTGTGTTAGAGATTTTCTAAATTAAACTAATAAGTTTAGAAGCTAAATGATGTCTTAACCATTACACCAGTTGTATCATCTTTACCAGCTGTTGCGTTGTCCTTAGTAAAGATTAATGGAGTAATAGACATTCCATCATTTATTGGGTAAGAGTAGTATGCCTCATACTGATACTCTTCATCGCTACCTTCAACAGTTGAACTGTGGCCTACTGCAACACCAGCTGTTCCTGGTCCTACTTCATCCCAAGATAAACCGACAAAGAAACTTGTTGTTTCATCTACAGTTTTAGCTTCCCCACCTAAATCACCTATTTCGTAACCAACACTTACTGATGGAAGACTTCCTTCAGGAGTGTAGTAAGCGTTAAAAGCAGTGTATGTGTTTTCCTCTTGAGTAGGAACTCCTGCTGCGGATGCTCCTTCTACAACACCGTATGTTAGTGAAACACCATAATTATCAGCTGTATAAGCTGCGTTCAATGCATATGCATCTGCAGACTCATCAGTAAATACAGCGGCTTCTGTTGTTTGAGCACCAACAGCAGCAGTAAATCCAGTACCGAAGTCATAAGATGCTCCAACAGTTGCTCCACCACCAGTGATTCCAGCACTTACATTTGCACAATCATCAAGCATTGCACTAGGTCCACCGTATGCACAAGCTGTTGTGAATAGAGCACTACCATCAGTATCAATACCAGCAATAACTGTTGCACTATCGCCAAGTGGGAATGTGTAAGAAACTCCGTCAACTTTAAGTGTGTCGCCGTTTGTGTTTCCGTCTAATTCAGCAATACCTTCACCACTAACACCAGCGTCTATAGCGATATCTAGTGAATCTGAACCTGTAAAACTTGTATTTAGACCTATACCCAAGCTATAACCAGCCATTACAGCATCATCATCTGTTGAGTCGTCATCATCTAATGCACCAAGATACATATCAAGGCCAAAAGATGCGGTTGTTGTTTCTGAGAAGCTACCATCATGACTATGATCTTCAACTAATCCTTCTCCACCAGCAAGTAAGGTTTTATCATTTAAATCATCATTACTAAACGAATTAGCAAATTCTATACTCTCATTATCAGAGTAATTAGAAATCTCGTTTAAATTTACCTCACTAGCACTTGCAGAGATGGGTGCTAATAGACCCAAGGCTGCAGGAGCTACTAGTAAACTCTTAAAAAGTTTCATAAAAATTCCTCACACAGAAATTAAAGATAACTTATTCTAAATCATAAGAATTTATTAACAAGTCTCAGTAGACAATAAAAAAGTTGGCATGAAATAAAAAAAAAGCCTGCTATTGCAGGCCTTTTTGTGTGTTAGAGATTTTCTAAATTAAACTAATAAGTTTAGAAGCTAAATGATGTCTTAACCATTACACCAGTTGTATCATCTTTACCAGCTGTTGCGTTGTCCTTAGTAAAGATTAATGGAGTAATAGACATTCCATCATTTATTGGGTAAGAGTAGTATGCCTCATACTCATACTCTTCATCGCTACCTTCAACAGTTGAACTGTGGCCTACTGCAACACCAGCTGTTCCTGGTCCTACTTCATCCCAAGATAAACCGACAAAGAAACTTGTTGTTTCATCTACAGTTTTAGCTTCCCCACCTAAATCACCTATTTCGTAACCAACACTTACTGATGGAAGACTTCCTTCAGGAGTGTAGTAAGCGTTAAAAGCAGTGTATGTGTTTTCCTCTTGAGTAGGAACTCCTGCTGCGGATGCTCCTTCTACAACACCGTATGTTAGTGAAACACCATAATTATCAGCTGTATAAGCTGCGTTCAATGCATATGCATCTGCAGACTCATCAGTAAATACAGCGGCTTCTGTTGTTTGAGCACCAACAGCAGCAGTAAATCCAGTACCGAAGTCATAAGATGCTCCAACAGTTGCTCCACCACCAGTGATTCCAGCACTTACATTTGCACAATCATCAAGCATTGCACTAGGTCCACCGTATGCACAAGCTGTTGTGAATAGAGCACTACCATCAGTATCAATACCAGCAATAACTGTTGCACTATCGCCAAGTGGGAATGTGTAAGAAACTCCGTCAACTTTAAGTGTGTCGCCGTTTGTGTTTCCGTCTAATTCAGCAATACCTTCACCACTAACACCAGCGTCTATAGCGATATCTAGTGAATCTGAACCTGTAAAACTTGTATTTAGACCTATACCCAAGCTATAACCAGCCATTACAGCATCATCATCTGTTGAGTCGTCATCATCTAATGCACCAAGATACATATCAAGGCCAAAAGATGCGGTTGTTGTTTCTGAGAAGCTACCGGCTTCAAAATTGTTCATTCTTGCTTCCAAGCCGTCAACACGACTATTAGTGATAGCAAGTTCTTTTTGATTGAATTCACCAATGTTCTCAACTTCTTCAGATGAAGAGTAGTTAGAGACTTCATTGATATTTAACTCATTAGCTGTTGCAGTCATTGGGGCTAATAAACCTAATGTTGCAGGAGCTATGAGTAAGCTTTTGAAAAGCTTCATAAATTTCCTCACACGAAATTTGAAGTACACTTCATATTAATGTATGAATACATATAAAATCAAGTATCAACCAATACATAATTTTAATTCCTATGCCAGTTTTTTAACCTATACAGTTATTAGTGTTTATAGGTAATTATTTAGCTAAGGAAATTTATTTTTGATTTAAAGCTTTATAAAGTTATTAATTTCAATACTTAAAAAATAAGTTGAAACCAAATCTTAAGTATTTACTAGAGATTTATTTTAAATACTCAAATTTTTATAACAAAACTTTTTAGTATTAAGTGAAATCTTGGGTTAGTTCTATAGGTAACTTAATTGGCGCTTAATTAATTTTTTCATTGAGGTATGGTAAATAAAGTCCCTTTTTTTAGGAATAATTAAGTAATCACAAAATGAAGTTTTTGTGAGAGCTTAAGTTATAAGTTTTTATATTTATCTTTTTTAAATAATATTTCAAAAGCAGGTTTGAGCATATCTTTGTAGTTTTCCCACCCTCCAACAGACTTTGAACTAATTGGCGATCTAATTTCAACATTACTTCGTGTAAATACCGAGCGTTTATTTAAATGTGGGGATAAGTAAGTGTCATTCCATTCCCAGTTCAACCATTTGATTAAAGATTTTATTTCTTTTAAAGGGTTAGTTACTAATTCATCGTAATTTAAGTCATATATTTTAGATCTAAACTCTTGTTTATAAGTTTTCATAATTTCTTCTTGATTAGAATAAACCTCCGCACAATCAATTAAAGAAGAAGAGAATGAATTACCTGTAGTGAAATGAGCTCGATAAATTGAAAGAATATTATCTAAAGGATTTCTATAACAATGAATTATTTTTGCATTAGGAATGGCATTCAAAATTATACCCGCGTATTGATAATTAAATAACCATTTATTAGTTGTTATTTTTGATTTATTATTAGAAATTGTTGTTTTTTTCTTATATATATCAGCAAGATTTACTTTCTTATCAGCTTGAATATATTCTCTATATGATTCTTCAAAAATATTAACCTCACCAAGATCACTAACTTGAGAATTTAAACTTAAAATAGATTCAACTAAAGTAGAACCACATCTAGGAAGTCCAACAATAAAAATACATATTGGATAATTTGGGATTATTTGATAATTTCTTTGAAAGTTATTTGAGGAAATTTTTAATTTATTAGTTTTTTTAATTAGAATGTTTGCCTCAGATTTATACATACTAAGTTTAAGATTATTTGCTTTTGATAGATTCTCTGCACTTTCTTTGTATTTACTTTTTTTATGAAGAATATTTGCTCTTGCAAAAAAAATATTCACTAGCTCTGTATTATTTTTATTCTTTAAAATACTTTTGGAAAAAAGTTGATTTTGCCATTTTTGATCTCTATCAGTTTCAGGCAAAGTTGATAGTGACCAGTAGGCATTAGTTAATTGAGGCTCAATTTCAAGAGAATTTCGAATATGTGATTTTGCCTCCTGCAATTTACCTTGATCTTGCAATATAAATCCAAGGTTGTAATGCGCAATAGCAAAATCTGATTTAATTTCGATTGCGTTTCTGAGATAAATTTCTGCTTTTAAAAATTTTCTCTTACTAATGTACAAACCTGCAATATTGAAGTAAGCATTGGCATATTTAGGATTTAATTTAATTGCTTTCTTAAGTTCGATCTCTGCTTCTTTATATTTTCCAATTTCTTTCAGGAATGCTCCATAATTGGAAAAAACTCTATAATCCTCCACTCCATTTTTAATAAGATACAAATAATATTTTGCTGCCTCTATCTTTTCCCCTTTTGCTTGAAGTTGAAATGCCTTTTTAATTAACTTTTCATTGTTTGCATTCTTATTTTCATTTGAAACAATTCTTTTCCTTTTTGTTTTTTTATCTCCAAAACCTTTCATCTTTTCGAAAAATTATTTAATACTTTTTTATATCTGATAAACAAAGAAAGTGGTTATATTGTAATCAATTAAGTACTATCAAAAACTTAGTTAGAATATATAAAATGAAATCAAAACAGAATATTCATTAAAAAATTGTTATCAATAATTGATCAATTGAATTATTTTTGATTGAGTATAAAATTTTCTATATTTAATCATATTTTTTTGAAATTTTGAATGATACTTCTTTAGTTTTATATTTTTTTTTCTTTTTACCACCTAAAGAATCTACATACCAACCCGAAGCTAGTCTGGTATCTATTTCTTCATAGCTTTCATTCCGATTTGAATTTTTTAATGATTTCTTTTTGTAATCCATATGGAAGACTTAATTAATAAAAATATAGCATTCAAAAAAATTTTTTACCTCAAGATACGAAATTTCAGAGTTTTTTCAAATCTGGGTAAAATAAACACAATTATTATGGAAATTAAAAATATTCTTGAATTCTTTAGAAATAAGAAAAAAATCTACAAAAGGCCCTCAACAAAAAAAATATTTAGTTATATTTTTTAAACATTAATTCACCTGAGGAGTACAAGGTTAAATGACTCAATTCAATTTATTTGTAAATTCATTTCCAAGAGATTTTTTAGAATTTTCATTTTTTTTAGTTGTAGGCTTTACCGCAGGTTCTCTAGGGATGATATAAATATTACTAATTTTTATTTTTTTTCAAAGCTACAAAACTTTCCCGGAACAATTAAACAATAAAATTAGTTTCTAAATTTAAAACTAATATCTTTTTATCAGTTTATACACCATTTTTATTGAACTTATTTTTTCAATCTTTTTTTCAAATTTTTTAAACAATGTAAAAACAAACCGGTTGATAATAAAAATTCAAAAATTTCTTGATCATTTCTTATTTGTTGAGTTGTTGAAGCCCATGAGATATCAAAATAAAAATAAAATAATGCAACAAATAAAAAGAATAATGATAATTTTTTACTAGGGAAAGCATCAATCCTTTTAAATCTTTTCCAACCAAACCATCCAAGAAAAATACAACTTATTTCAAAAACAGGATCCAATAAATAATTATGAAAAAAAGGTAAATTATGAAAATTAGTTTCTCCTTGAACGTTTAAAGTTGATATTGAATCAATCCCAATCCCAGTTAATCTTTCTCCCCAACTTATTTCCTCTCCTGCGATTAAGAATAAAAATAGAGCTATTAAAATCCATATAATTGAATTAATTTCCTTTTTTTTCTTTTGCTTTATAAAAATAAAAAATGCAATAATAGATGACAATGCATATTCAAAAAACTGAATCCACTCAAGAGGTCCATCTTCACTTCTAAACCAATCAAACCAACTAACTCCAATTATTATTTTCCCATAAGGAAGAATATAAACAAAACAATAGATAAATAATAAATAATAAATAGGAAATAAGCTTACTTCCGGCATAATTTTCCCCCAAGGTGTTTTAATTTCTTTAGTCATTAATAAAAAGTTTTCAAAAGTTGATTAAGATTCTTACATAAATTTATAATAAAATTTTTAAATAATTAGTAAGTTTTTTTATTGAGTTTTGTTGGAAAGGTACTAAAGATTAATTTATTCACTTTTTAAGAATTATTGGAGTTTCAACTAGAAAGTTACATATTTATATACCAAAAAGACTCGAGCTAAGTTGGCTCTGTTTTTCCAACTTTATTTGCAGGCTAGCTCAAATATTGGAAGCTTTATTTTGGAGTCCCAAAACGCCAAACCAGACTAACGTCCAAGGTATTGGCATCCAGATTACCTTCTTTAGAAATCACTTTTCCTAAACCAGTTTGAAGGCTGAAATCCTTATTTAGATTGTACTCTAAGCCGACACTCGGTTTGTACAATAAAGCGCTACCGCTATCAATACCTCCTCCCCCTCCGGCACCTATGAGCATTTCTCCATAGAGTTGCCAGGCCTTCCAGCTCGGGCTGAGAACTCCTAAACCCCAGTGTCCCTCTGAATAGCCACCGGCTCCTCCTCTATAAGCACTTAACCCTTGTCCCGTAAGGTACCACCAATCTCCTCCCATCCAGTCAATTTTACCTCCCAAAAGTTGCATATCCCGTGAAGAGCCTCCCTTACGTTGTGCATCAAAATACCATTGGTGAGCTGGACGAAAGCGCCATTTATTAGTTTGTATAAGATCTTTTTCCCTTAAGGGAGCTCCCTTTTGATCCTGAGCAAAGGTTTCCATTACGTATGCCAAATTTAAACCGACATATTGAATATCAAAATTTCCATCTGGGGCTGTGAGATAGCCTCCGTCGATAATTAGACTGAAATCAGGATAAATTCTGTATTCCAATCCTAAATTTGCTCGGCTAACAAATCCTCCGCCGGTTTCGACCGCTCCGCCACCAGAGCCGCCGATAGTTAGGGCGGGGAGTAGGGCTAGACGATTGTTTTTGGTTAGGGGGAGTCGATAGCCTAACCCGGCTAAAAGTTCAGCGTACCCTCCTACTCCACCTGATACCGCACCTGCAGTTTCAAAGGTAGTAAACCAGTTTTCATCAAGAAAGTAAGCGTACTCTACACCGACTAGACCTAATGAATCATCAAGCGACCCGCCGGAGGTGGTTTTACTGCTATTGCTAGGAGAATAGGTGCGAAAGCGTGCTGCTAGGTGCGATCGGTGGCGGCTCAAATTGCTCAGGTCAGCTCCAAAGTAATCGGCCACAGTCAGTCCATCATCATCCCAATTGAGTGTCGGTGAACTGAAAGGAATATCCAACGAAAGCGCAATTGCATCGCTAGAAATATCTCCGTTAGGGAAGTCTAAGTAAGAATAATTTAGGCCCAGTGCGCTCCAACTAAAATCGTATTTGAGACCAATATGGGGGCGGATCATTAACCCTCCTCCTTGCGCCGCGGCACCACCGCCCCCAGCACCCACATAACCTCCCGCATCGAGTATCAAGTTACCAGTTAACTGACTTTCCACGCCCAAGGTATAGCCACCAGTAAAGAAACCGCCACGCTGTCCAGTCGCGGCACCGTAAAGAGTGATGCCACCGTAAAGCCAAGGGTTTAGTCGATCGTACGCTCCTATACTGTACAAACCCATGTGTTCTCCAGCATCTGGCATATCAATTTCTTCAAAGGAAAACCGCAAGATGCGATTGCGCCAAGTTGGAGGCTCCATCCACGTAGCTTCGCCCCCCGCAAACTGAGAACCTTTATCATTTTCATTTTTAAAATAATTTTCGTCTGCTTTGTAAGATTTCCAAATAATCTTTTTTAGTGGTTTTTGTTTATTTTTTTTTACCTTTTCCCACTTAATTGAATTAAATTCAGAAGAATCTTTTTTAACTATTTCTGCAAATACACCCAGAGAGTTTAAAATTTGAACTATTATGAAAAAATAAAACGCAAAATTCATCTTATAAATCTCTTAATATTTGATTAATTACCTCCATAATTATATGCCTATTAATAAATAACTAACAATTAATAAAAAAGCCTTTGCATTGCCTCATTTTTGTTTAAATTAGCCTTTTTTTATTTCTATTCGCAATGTATTAATCATTAATAGGTAATGACAAGACCTAAGGCTCTCGAAAGAGTTAATCCAAAGATATCTAAAACTACAAAAGCATTAAGAATTGGAATCATTCGGGCAACTTCTGTTTAACAAAAACCATGCTCTGTCGTATCGCTAACAACAACAGAAGCGGTTTTTGCAAAATAACTAAATGGAGTTGGCTTTTTATCAAAAGTGATTTTTTATAAAATATTTACCAATTTGGTCTTTTATAGATGACTATTATGGACTAATATCTTATGAGCGGGGCGTGGCGCAGCTTGGTAGCGCGGGTGCTTTGGGAGCACTAGGTCGCAGGTTCGAATCCTGTCGCCCCGACTCTCTAAAACTAAGTCATAGACAGCATTCCCAAGCTGTCTTTTTTATTTTGTAAGTAGTCTCATATTTAGATTTGCCCCTCCAGTAGCCCCTCCTGAGCTATAGCATGCTATTACTTCCGCCTATTGGTGCTTCTTTAGCCCCTCTAGTCATATACTTTCTCCTGGTCTAATATCTCCCTCTTATATCCTTCCGATAGTTCATCATCATATCTACATTGCTCAATTATCTGCACTATCTCGGAGATAGCTTTCATTTTTTGGTCTTCCATTTTAAAAACTTCTCTATATATATAGAAACGTTTTTTAAATATCTATCAAGTCAGAAGTACCACCTTGCTCAAGACTCTCAACTGCTTCTCTTAGTTTTCTAAGTTCTACCTTATTCTCTCTATCAATAATTCCACTTTGGATAATGTTAAATGCACTCTGTATTGCACTAACTGCGGTATAGCCTTTTACTTTT
>QCTP01000002.1 GCA_003211115.1 Prochlorococcus sp. AG-673-M19 | reverse complement strand
GTTTTTGTTTTAATTTCAGTATTCTTTGTTAGCCAGAGAAAGTCTTTATGGGAAATTTCAAATACTAATACTAATATTTAGTAAGTGGCTTAGGAAAATAGAATTAAGAATGCATATAGTCATAATTAGTACACCTTTAGGGTTCTTGGGAAGCGGTAAAGGTGGAGGAGTTGAACTCACTTTAAATTCTCTAGTGAATGGCTTGCTAGGAAAAGGTCATAAAGTAGATGTAGTTGCCCCAAAAAATTCTAAATTGTTGGAAGCAAGTAATAAAGCAAAGCTATATTTTGTAGAGGGTGTGGAGCAAAAAAGTTGGCAACATCAAGATTATTATTCCTCAGTAAATATTCCTGATAATTCACTCTTGGCTGGAATGATTGAAAAGGCAATATATATTGGGAAGAAAGCGGATATCATTTTAAATTTTGCTTATGATTGGCTACCGATTTGGATGACTCTAAATATCGATATTCCAATAGCTCATCTTATTAGTATGAGCTCTGAAAGTTTTGTGATAAGTAATTTAATTTCGTATGTTTACTCCAAACATCCTTATAACTTTGCTTTTCATTCAAAAATACAAGCATCTGATTATCATTTTATTAATAATCCAATTGTTATTGGAAATGGATTTGAATTAGGCAATTATATCTTTCAGGATTGTAAGAATGGCCCCCTTGCTTGGGTAGGGAGAGTAGCACCAGAAAAGGGTTTAGAGGATGCAGCATATGTAGCTAACGCGCTTGGCGAAAAACTAAATGTTTGGGGGATAGTTCAAGATGAGTCATACGCATTAAAAATAGAAAAATTATGCTCTCCAGGGATTTTAGAATGGAAGGGTTTTTTAGAAACCGATTCTTTACAAAAAGAACTTGGGACTTGTAGAGCTTTGCTAAATACTCCTAAATGGAACGAGGCTTATGGAAATGTAGTAGTTGAGGCACTAGCCTGCGGTGTACCTGTTGTGGCTTACAAAAGGGGGGGGCCGAGTGAAATTATTGAACACGGAAAAACAGGTTATCTCGCTAAACCAGATAATAAAGAAAGCCTTCTTAATTACTTGGAGATAATCAATAAAATTGACCGCAAAAATTGTAGGGAATGGGTTGAGAATAACGCTTCTTCAAATATATTTGCTACTAAAGTTGTGAGCTGGCTTAATAAGGTTATAAAGAAAAATTAATTTCAAAATTTTATCTTAAATGAGATTTATTAAGTCAAAAAAAAGGTTGCTTACTCTTTTAGTGATTTTAGTCTTTGGGACATTAATTTTTCTTTTAGGTTTAGGTTCTACTGGATTAGTAGATGAAACCCCTCCACTTTTTGCGGCTGCAGGGAGAGCAATGAGTGAATCTGGTGATTGGTTAACACCAAAAGTAAATGGGATTTTACGATTTGATAAACCACCTCTTATCTATTGGCTAATTGGCCTTTTTTATTCGTTACCTAAGAATGAGGTATGGGATAGTTTTGGAACAATTTCAGCAAGACTTCCCTCAGCGTTAGCGTCATTATTTTTGATGTTGGTAATTGGGGATACAATTTACTGTTGGCCTCAAAGTGGTGAAAAAAAAACATTTTCTCCGATAGTTGCTTCTTTAGGCTTCGCTCTTTCGCCGTTAATTATTATATGGAGCAGAACTGCTGTAAGTGATGCTCTTTTATGCGGAATGCTTGGTATTAGTCTTCTTTTGCTCTGGAGAAGAATGGCATCCGATAGTAAGGATAAATGTAATTCTCCATGGATTTTTTTAGGGCTAGCCATTTTAACAAAAGGACCTGTAGCATTTGTTTTAGCAGCTTTGACTATTACAACTTTTTTGTTTTGTCAAAAAGATTGGAAAAGTTTACTTATTAAAATAAACCCTAAAAGAGGATTATTAATTACAGTAATCATATGCCTACCTTGGTATGTATTAGAGCTAATAAAAGAAGGAAAACCATTTTGGGATAGTTTTTTTGGTTATCACAATTTTCAGAGATATACATCTGTAGTTAATAATCATGCAGAACCTTTATGGTTCTTCATTTACATAATGATCATAGGATCTTTACCATTTACTCCTTTTTTATTTCATGGGATATTTGAGGCTTTTAATGACTTTAAAATAAGTTTAAAAAAAGGTTGTAATATCTCAGAAAGTTTATTTATTTATTCTTTATGCTGGTTATTTTCTGTGTTTACTTTTTTTACTATTTCCGCGACAAAACTTCCCAGTTATTGGCTTCCTGCAATTCCAGCGGCAGCTATTCTAATAAGTAATAGTTTTACGAAGCTTCAAAATCAAAAAAAAGCCTTTTCATATTTATGGATTATTAATCTTTTAATCTTGTTCGGGTTTTCAATAGCTTTCTTTTTATCAAATATTTGGTTGGGTTCAATAAATGATCCTGAGATGCCAAATCTTGCATCGGAATTATTAAGTTCTGGAATAATTCTCAAAGCAAGATTGTTTTTCTTCGCTTTTAGTTTTATTGGACTAATTTTCCTCGTCATCAGATCCAAAAATATATTATTTTATCTTCAAATATTTCTATTCTTTGGACAATTATTTTTGATGTCACCAATAAGGATATTAGCTGATAACACTAGACAAGTTCCTTTACGGAATATCTCTAAGCTAATTTTAAATTCTCGGCAGGGAAGTGAAACTTTAGCAATGATTGGGATAAGAAAACCATCATTGCATTTTTACACCAAACAAATAGTTTTTTATGAATCTAGTGCTGAGGAGGGAGTCGTTAATTTATTAGAAAGATTTAAATTTGATAGACGGATTAATTTTCAAGATAAACCTAACTATGATAATGAATCCTTTTTGATAGTTATAGATGAATATTCATCCAGAGAGGAACATTGGTCAAATATTAATCATCAAAAATTAGGTGTTCATGGTATTTACAATCTATGGAGGATCAAAAAAAGTGACTTGGAAGCTCAAGCAATTAATTTACAAAGTGATGGTTTTGAATCCAACTGGAGAAGTAAACAAGTCGAAAAATTTTAACAGAGCTTTTTTTTAAGCATTTCATTTTTAAGATCATCCAAACTACATTTATTTGGAATTTCTACATTATTCAAATTTTCTAATAACTCTAAATCAATAACTGAGTCCTCTGCTAAAAAACTGAAAACCTCATTTATACTAATCCCCATATCACTTGCCAACTCTGATATTAGTCTCAAAGTATCTCTTCTAACAGAGATTTTAAGGTCTAGAGGGATATATTCATTTTTAGGGTTTACTGACTTCATACTCTAAATCTTAAGACATTATGTATTTATCAGGACATATTGTTTACAATATTCATTAATTATGTATTTTGCAACATATAAAAGTGACTATTTTTTTTAGATAAAAAAATTTTAATTAGAAATATTTAGTAGATTTGCCAAAATTGGTATAGTAATTATTGAAAATAATGTTGTTGCAAATAGAATCCTGGCTGCAATCTTTTGATTAATTTTATATGCCTCAGCCATCAAGATTGTTGATACAGCTGATGGCGTGCCTGCTTGAAGAACCACTGCTGATGTTTCATTTAGATTGAAGTTCATGATCTTACTAATAAAAAATATAATTAAAGGCAAAATAAATAATTTTAATATTATTGAATATTTAATCCCTTGATTTAAATTAAGAAATTTAGTTTTATTATTTGTTATTATTCCAAGTCTTGTTCCAACAACTACTATTGCTAAAACTATTACTATTCTTGCTGGGATCCATAGATAATCTCCTAATACGCTTTCTAAGTTAAAAAGATAGGCAATCAACACACCTATTATTCCTCTTGATGCAGGGCTATCTAGTATTGCTTTTAAAAGTTCTTTAAAGTTTAGAGTGCTATTTGTATCTGCTTTTTTTTGAAGAAAGAAAGGTCCAAAGATCCAAGCAAAGAGTGTAGTTCCTAAATCAAAACCTATTGTAAGATTAATGGTACTTGTAGGCAGTAATGCAATAGCAATTGGTATCCCAAGAAATGAAGTGTTACCTATTAAACCAGCTAATTGTAAGGAGTAATTAGGTAGTCTTTTTTTTAAAATTGGTAAATTATTAATTAAAAGAATTAAAAATCCTATTGATAAAAAAGCTATCAAAGCAGTTTCAATTAAATCGATATCAATTCCCTCTTTTAATAAAAGGCCCATTACGCTCAAAGGAATACCATATTTAATAAGTGGTACAGAAATGGATTCTGAAAGCTTTGGTTTTCTTTTTCCAATAAAAAAACCAAAAACTAAGAAAGGAATAATATTTATAAAAAGAGAGTAAATAGTATTATTTATTTTTAATTATCCTAACTCTCTTAGAGTTATCTTAAGTATGTTTTTTTAAGGAAAATTTAATTTAAATAATTTTCCATATTGCATTTTCTGGAATTAAAGGAGATTTTAATAAATCTTCAGGTTCTTTTGTTAGAACACGCCAGTTTGGAACTCTACAAGTTACGTATGAAGGGCTCTCTATTAATATGCCAGGTTTTTCATCAAAGGTGCAGGTAAAACCTTCTTTCCAATATCCACCTTCATTGAGACTTCCTTTAAACCAAACCCAGCACCTTGAAGTTTTCAAAACTAAATTATTCGATAATTCATTTTAATCATTATTATTGAAGATTGATATTTTTAAATAATCTGGCTAATAGTAACTAATATTTTTTCGAATAAAAAATTTTTGAAATTAAGATTAATAGATTAAGAATAAAAGTGATTATGTTTGCAAGAAGAATTGGTAAGGATGATATTTCATACCCGTAAATAATCCAAGAAAATACACCGCTTATAAACATTATTAAAGTTACTAAAGAGACATCATCGGCTTTTTTTGTCTTTAACGTCTTAATTAATTGTGGTAGGAATGCTGCTGTGGTTAAAATTGCTGCAAAATATCCAAAAAACTCTATATTTATTGAATTCATTATTCGCAATTCTCTGATAAAAACCATAAAGGATTTTCCATCTTTGATGAATATCCAAGCACATCATTGGAATAAAATTTATAAATAATTTGGTCTTTATCGTTTAACAGAAATGAAGCCCCCCTTTGAGGTAGATACTTATTATCAATGATATAGTCATTCCAATTTTGAATAATTTCTATCATATTTTTTAATCTATAAGTAGCTAATTCAAATGGTCTTAAATAACCATCTCCACATGTTTCTTTGAAATAAATACCAGAAAACTTAATAAAACTTAAGAGGTTTATATGATCTTCATCAGAAAAAATTTGCTTTGAATTTTTATCACCTGTATAGCCTCTCAAAACTTCTTTGATTGTTCTTAGAGAGTTTATGCCTGATAACATTATCAACATATTTATCCAACCTCCTAAACCTATATCGACACCACTTGAAATCATAAGATTTAGATGAATTTTATTATCAGAGACAATTTCTAAATTTGTATTAGGAAAACCTGTGAAATTACAAAATTTTTCTTTACCAATTTCATTGCCAATTGCTAGTGCAAAAATATCTAAATTTTTATTTTGATCTTTCTTAATAAAATCTTTCAAATTTAATGCATATTCAAAACTGTCAAAATCACCCAAAAGTCCTAATAAAACAATTAATTTATATTTTTTTGAGCCAGAAAAATTGAAATCATTAATAAGCTTATTAAGATTATTTTTTTCTTGATCTTTACTGGTCATAATTAAATTCTTAATCTGGCTAAATTTCTTCAAAACTTTTTCTTACTTAAATTTGTATCAAAATTTACATGAAAAAGTTTTTATAGAAATTAATTTATCGTATTTTGATTTTATTATTTTAAAGTAAACAATTTGAAGTTATGACTGTAGGAATTTATTACGCAACTACAACTGGAAAAACTGAAGACGTAGCAGATCGTCTTCACAACTTTATTTCTTCAGCAGAATCACCTAAAGATGTATCTGATGTTGATGATCTTTCAGAATTTGAAGGACTTGATGGAATCATTTGTGGTATTCCAACATGGAATACCGGAGCAGATGAGGAAAGATCTGGAACTGCCTGGGACTCAATATTGGAAGATATTGGTGAGCTAAGCTTGGCAGGTAAAAAGGTAGCTATTTTTGGCTTAGGAGATTCATCTACTTATACAGAAAATTATTGCGATGCAATGGAAGAGTTACATAGTTATTTCACAAAAGCAGGTGCCGACATGGTTGGCTATGTTGACAAGTCTTCATACACATTTGATGAATCAAAGAGTGTAATAGGTGAAAGTTTTTGTGGGTTGCCACTTGATGAAGATAGTGAATCTGACTTAACTGATTCTCGTCTAGAAACATGGGCTTCTCAATTAAAAGGTGAAATTCCTTCATTGGGGTAAAGCTTTAAAGACTTTTCGTTTTCCTTTGTAACATTTGTTCTTCCAAAGCATATTTTTTTTACATAAGTATTTAAAACCTGTAAAGATCTTAGAAAAAACAGTCGAATTAGCAATAAGCTCAATTTGCTGTTTATTTAAATCAAGTGTTACAAAACTACGGAAAATCTGATGTTACCTACGACTGGTACGCAGGAAATTCTGGTGTTGTTGGCCGTTCAGGTAAATTCATAGCTGCTCATGCTGCTCATGCAGGATTAATGATGTTCTGGGCAGGAGCTTTTGGATTATTTGAATTGGCTCGTTATGACGCCAGTATTCCAATGGGCGCTCAGAAAGCAATTGTCTTACCTCACCTTGCCGGTATTGGGATTGGAGGTATTGAAAATGGAGTCATTACAGAACCATACGGAATTGTTGTAATTTGCACATTGCATCTAATTTTCTCAGCTGTGCTAGGTGCTGGTGGGTTATTACATTCGAATAAATTTGCGGGTGATCTTGGAGATTATCCAGAAAATAGTAAGCCACAAAAATTTGACTTTGAATGGGATGATCCAGATAAATTGACTTTTATACTTGGTCATCATCTAATTTTCTTAGGTCTTGGAGCAATAATGTTTGTTGAATGGGCTCGTATTCATGGTATTTATGATCCTGCCATAGGTTCAACAAGACAAGTTATTTACAATTTAGATATCTCTGCTATATGGAATCATCAATTTGATTTCCTTAAAATTGATAGTTTAGAAGATATTATGGGTGGTCATGCTTTCTTAGCCTTCCTAGAAATTATTGGAGGAGTTTTCCATATTTGTACAAAGCAATTTGGAGAATATACAGAATTCAAAGGTAAAGGATTACTAGGTGCCGAGGCTATTCTCTCTTACTCAGTAGTTGGTGTTTCTTATATGGCATTTGTCGCTGCATTCTGGTGCGCTTCAAATACTACTATTTATCCAGTTGATCTTTATGGCGAACCCTTAAAGCTTCAATTTGAATTTGCTCCTTATTTTACTGACACTGTTGATTTAGGTTCTGGAGAATATAGTTCAAGGGCATGGCTTGCCAATACGCATTTCTATTTGGGATTCTTTTTCTTGCAAGGTCATTTATGGCATGCATTAAGAGCTATGGGATTTGACTTCAAGAAAATTGGTCAAGCATTCGACAATATAGAAAATACAAAAATTACACAAAATTAGTTTAATTAGCTAAGAAAAATCCTCTCTAGTTTATTAGGGAGGATTTTTTTTGTAAAATTATCAGTAAAATGAAACTACCAAAAAATGAATTTAACAGAAATAAATTGCAAAGAAATTTTTCAAAAAGCCTATGAAAAAAGGTATACCTGGAATCCTGACTTTAGTGGTTATAAAGGTAAATGCATTTTTTCAGCAAATAATGATTCTTATGAAGGTAAATTTTCATTAGGTAAAGATTTTAAACCGGAAATTGAAAATATTGAAGATCAAGAAATAGTCAAAAGTATATCCTCACAATTATTCGAAGTATCTATCCATAGGGTAAAAAGAGAATTTGCAGAAATTCACTCAAAAAATAATTTTAAATTAATTAATGAATCAGAGAGTGGCATTGAAATGATAGTTTCTGGTAAAAATGAGGGAGATAAATATAGAGTCAAAAATAATTGTATAAATATGGTGTATAGAAAAATTCACGGTATTATCATAGAAATTTTTGTTCAAGAATTTTTTGATACTGGGAATGGATTTTTAAGTAAAAAATATTCTAGCCAACAAATTGATCCAATTACTTTTAAAACAAAAACTTCGAAGTTGGAATATGAAGATAGATTTATAAATATTGGTTCTCAAGATATATGGATACTTAATTCAAGATTTATAAAATATATAAATAAAAATCAAGAAGAAGAAACACAAAAGTTTATTTTCAAGGATATTAGCTTAATAGAATAATTAAGTATTTAGTCTACTAATCTAAATCCTTTATCAAGTAATTTTTGGTAAAGAAGCCTTGCTCTGAAAGCAAGAATTTGCTCTTCATTTTCATTACTAATTACATGAAAGTAATTATTATCTAGTTTATTTTTGCTAAAAGATACGTTTGCCTCCCCTAATCTTAAGGTCCAGTTTTCTTCTTTGGCTAAATGTTGGTTAGGCCCAAGATCCCATGGACATTTTTCAGGATATTTTTCTCTTTTAGATCCCATTTTATTTTTTTAACTACCCAATAATAAACATTATTTAAAAGTTAGGCTATGAATTTAATTCTGATACCGAGTCTTCTTAGGAGAAGAAGTTAAGTCACTCTTTATTTGCAATTAAACAATAAAAAGGATCTTTTTTTAAAAAAGGGAAGAAATTAAGACTATTATCATTAAATTTTTTAATTATTCTTGGCTCTTTAAATCCGTTTGTAATTAAAACTTTTCTAACATATTTGATTCTTTCTTCTTCCGTTGAGGTTGTCCATATATTTGGAGCTTTATGCCAAAAAGCTCTGTTTGAAAATGATACTAGAATTTTGCCTTTATCATTTAGGATCCTAGCAATTTCTTTAGTAGTATTTTCGGGATATTGTAAATATTGCCAAGCTGCAACCATCAAACAATAATCGATACTTTTACTCTCTAAGGGGATTTCCTGGCTTAAATTAAAATTTTGAATCCAGAAAGAATTTAACGTTTTGTTTCTTTCTAGTTCCTTTTTGTTTAGGCCATGTCCAATTACTTTTTTATATATTTTCTCCTGAGGTAGATAACTATCCCAACTGGACATTAAATCAAGCACAATTGAGTTATTGTTAATTTCATTTTCATAAACAGAAGATAGATAGTTTCTGAAATTTGCATCTAGATGATAAACAAATTTTGGATCAGAATAAAATTCTTCATCATTACTTTCATCAAGCTTTTGCCTTTGATAATTATTTAAAACTTTCAAAATAATTAATAAACTACATTTATACAATTTAATGAATGTTTATTTATTTTGTGTTTAATAAAATTATTGTTTCTTTAATAATAAAAATCTTGAAAAAAGCTAGACATCTAGATAAAAAAAGTTAAATTATTAGTTAATAATTTAGTTAAAAATGATTAAATTCAAAAGGAGCAAAAAAAAGCAGATCTAAAAATGCCCTTTTCAATCCCTATAAAAACGGAATTAGTCCTTACGATATGGCATACCTGTCATCTAAAAAAGTTATAAAAGATAAAACTGTTAATCTAAAAAATGATTTTCAAAAGGATAATTTAGCTGCATAAATATGCCTTACATTAATGTTTTTACTTCAGCAAAAATAGAGAATAAGAATAAATTACTTGAAGAAATCTCAATATTAGTATCCTCTTTAACAAATAAATCAAAAAAATTTGTAATGGCAAAAATAGATGATAATTCCGAAATGTATTTTGAAGATGAAAGTCCTTGTTGCTTTTTAGAAATAAAGTCAATAGGTGCTCTAAATCCTTCAGAAATGGCAAAGCCAATTTCTAATTTTGTATATGAGAAGATGGGAATTCCAATAGATAAGATTTATATTTCTTTCGAGGATGTACCTGCTTCAATGTGGGCTTGGAATGGTAAAACATTTGGGTAAAAGTTTATTTTTATTAAGTTATTAGTTAAATGGAAATAAATAATTTAGTTGATTTAAATAGACATAGATCAGCTCCTCAGTTAAGTAAAGGTCAAATAAAAAAACTTTTTGAAGAGCTAGAAACTTATATTCTAAATTCCGATTGGATTACAATAGGAATTATGGCAACTAATGATTATGAGGCTATAGAGGCATTGAAAGCATTTTCTAGAAAATTTACTTCAATTAAATTTAAAAACTTAGATTTTTTACATGCTGAGGGACATGTTTTTTTAAAAGGTAATCAAAAAACTGGAAATGTTTTCATAAGATCTGAAAATGGTCTTGGGGAAGGCGTTTTATTAACATGTCAATATGAGGATGATTCGGAAAAATCTCTAACTTATGGACCATTACCATTAAATTTTTTCAATAATTAAAAATTCTTTTTATGGCTTTTTTAATAATCTTGCAATCTTAGATCTTACTATCAAAAGAACTTGCTAAGCCTTTAGAGTTGATCATTACTTACTTATGACAGCTCTAAATAAAAAATATTTGCAGAAACAGAAATAAATTAACTCTCAAAAAAATAGTTTTTTAATATTTCGAGAAGCTTTGTTATCATAAACATTGTCTTGGTTTTAAATATTTCTACTTTTTAACACGATGTTTTTTCAAGATATAATTCAAAATTTAAATAAATTCTGGTCAGAAGAGGGATGTTTAATTATGCAGCCCTATGACACTGAAAAGGGTGCTGGTACCATGAATCCCCATACTTTTTTAAGAGCTATAGGACCAGAACCATGGAGCGTTGCTTATGCTGAACCATGTAGAAGACCTACTGATGGAAGATTTGGAGATAATCCAAACAGGGCGCAACATTATTTTCAATATCAAGTAATTATTAAACCTTCTCCAGATGAAATTCAAGAAAAATATTTAGCTTCTTTAAAATTTTTAGGTATTAATCCCAAAAAACACGATATTAGGTTTGTAGAAGATAACTGGGAATCTCCTACTCTTGGAGCATGGGGAGTGGGTTGGGAAGTTTGGCTTGATGGAATGGAAGTAACTCAATTTACTTATTTTCAGCAATGTGGAGGTTTAGACTGTAATCCAATTCCGATTGAAATAACTTATGGCCTAGAGAGAATTGCTACGTTTTTACAAGATAAAGAAAGCATTTGGGATTTGAATTGGAATAAAAATTTAAATTACAGCGATATTTGGCTCCAATTTGAAAAATCTCAATGTTCATTTAATTTTAGCGAATCAAATCCTGAAAATATGATAAAACTATTCGCTATCTATCAAGAAGAAGCAAATTCTTTAATTGAAAAAAAACTTACATATCCTGCTTTAGATTTCGTACTTAAATGTAGTCATTGTTTTAATCTATTGGATGCAAGGGGAGTTATTTCAGTAACTGATAGAGCCCAATATATAGAAAAAATTAGAAGATTAGCAAGAGAAGTAGCATCATCTTGGATTTCTGAAAGAGAGTCTTTAAATTTCCCACTGATAAAAAAAGGATAACTTTAATTAAGACATGTACATAAGCAGCAGATGTATTAATTGATACATTGAGATGAATCTATTTGTTCTTCTCAAATAAGTTACTGACGATACAATTATAGTACCCATGTCGTGTGGGCATTTTTCGTGTGAGGTTAAATGAAACTCTTCCAACAATTGTTGGTTGCAGGTGTTGCTATGAGCTTTATAGCTCCAATTGGCGCACAAGCTTCCGACGCTATAAATCTTGAAGGGATGAATAACTACAATCGTAGTAAAAAATCTACTTCAAAAAGATTTAACAGTAATACATTCGTTAACGAAGTTAATGACAAACTTGCGACACTCAAAGGCAGTGTTGATGGTCAAAATGATTTTGAAGCAGGAGCCTTCTCTTCTACAACATCCATGGATGGTAAAGCTATCATGTGGATTGGTGGGGTTGATGGTGGCGATACCCTTGGTGGTGGCGGTGAATCAGTAGGAACAGGTTACACATATACTATGAACCTGAATACCAGTTTCTCTGGTGATGATAATCTTTATGTTCGTCTTAAAACTGGTGAAAATGCTCCTCAGTGGTATGTTAAAGAAACCTATCATATAGATGCTAAGGATAACTCCGACGATTTTAAGGTTGATAAGTTGTGGTATACATTTCCTATAGGAGACAATATTACTGCGTTTGCTGGACCAAGGATCGAAAACTACTACATGTATATAACTCCTTCTATTTATAAACCAGGTGTTTTAAAATCAATGAAGCTTGGTGGTAATAGCAACTTCGGAGCTAGTACAGATGTAGGTTACGGATTCAAATACGAGACAGAAGGTGGTTTTGGGTTTGCTAGTAACTTAGTGACTAAGAATGCTGATTCTGACGGAATGCTTGGGAAAAATGACCATAACAAATGGGATACCCAAATTGCTTATACTGCCGATAGATGGCATGTTTCTGCTACTTTATCTAATCAGCAAGGTTGGACTGGACAAGCTTACAACGCTACTACTGAAGCAGTTGGAATAGCTGACGCAGATGGCGAAGATGCGACAGGTTATGCTTACAGAGCCTATTGGACACCAGAGGAAAGTGGTACTGCTGTTCCTGAAATAACTATTGGTTATGACACTAGATCAGCAGATGATGCTGTTGCATCCGGTGCTCCTAAAGATTCTGATAGCTACTTCGTTGGATTAACCTGGAAAGATACTTTCCAAGCAGACGATAGAATAGGTGTTGCCTTTACTCAGCCACTCGCAGTTACTTCATGTAACGGAACTTGTTCTACTACTGAAGGTGATCCTTTTGTTTGGGAAGCCTATTATGCTTTCAAACCTAACGATTCAATGGAAGTCAGACCTGCAATCTTCGGAGGAAGTGAGGTTGAGGATGCATCCGATGATGACATCTTTGGAGCGCTTGTAACAACATCCTTCAAATTCTAAATCTAAGTTAAGATTTTATTCTTAAATTAAAAAACACCCATCAAGGGTGTTTTTTTTTGATTAATTTTTTTTTATTTCTTTACTTACCAACAATTCTCGCCTTCACCTATAGGAATGCAAACATCGGCTTTTTGTGCCTTATCTGCAATCTCTTGTGCTTTATCATCTAATATGAAATCTGCGTTAACGTCCATGTCAGTATTCCATTCTTTTAGGCCACCCATATCATTCTCCCCACTATTAACTGATGAAGATATCGATAAAGCGCTTGTTGCAGCAATGAATAAAGCAATCGAACTTTTTTTTGGCATTTCAATTTTTATATATTATTTATTTTAAGTATTTTTTGAATAATTTTCTATTTAGTGTATAAAATGATTCTTTAACTACCCAGTAGCCTAAGAAGATTCGAATAAGACTTAAAGATAAGATCTATTTCATCTGACCTCCCATTTTTAGCTAGCAAGCCTTTTGCACCTGCATCAAGATCAAATAAATATTCTCTTCCCTCGATTGATTTTACATAACTTTCAATCCAACCTACACATACTAATCTTTCTCCATTTTTAATCTCTTTAACTGAATGCAAGTAGGTACTTGGATAAACAATTATTTCACCTGCATTTAGTTTGAATTCTTTTTCTGAATTCATCTCTTCAATAATTAGCTCTCCTCCTTCGTATGTATTTTTATCAGTTAATGAAATGGTAAATGATAAATCAGCTCGTCCTGATGACATAAACGGATTATCTATATGCCTACCATATTGCATATTTTTTAATGATTTTGTAAACATTA
Organism: Prochlorococcus sp. AG-673-M19; assembly: GCA_003211115.1. GTDB lineage: Bacteria > Cyanobacteriota > Cyanobacteriia > PCC-6307 > Cyanobiaceae > Prochlorococcus_A. The sequence continues at coordinate 51,921 of QCTP01000002.1, read as the reverse complement.
TTCCATGAATTATTTTTGGTAAGGCAAAGCTTTTTATTAGAGGGATGCTAAGAATTTTTTGTTTGATCAAATGGGAGAGTTTTTTTGATATCTCAGTTTCTCGATTTAATTGCAAATTGTTTTTAACTATTGATGAGTGACTTCCCGCTGTCTTCTTCCCATCTTCCCAATAATCTGATTCTTTGTTTAAGTTCTTAATTAATGATTCAATTTCTTCTTGATTTAGTAACTGGTGAGTTAAATAATTCATTTTGATTATAAAAAATGATACAAAGGGATGTATAGAAAATATCTTTTAGGAATCTTGAGCTTTAGGTTTATATAAAGTAACCATAGATACTATTTGATAAAAGTGCAAAAACTAAAAAAATTATTTTATTCAGCTTTGACGTTTACTTTTTTAGTTAATCTAAATATGCCTGCAAATTCAACTGAAAGAGAGGTAAAAGTTTATTCTGGGAGGCATTACAATACTGATAGAGGGGTCTATAAGAAATTTGCAGAAGAAACTGGAATTAAAGTTAGGCTTATTGAAGCTGCTGGTATATCTTTAATTGAAAGATTAAAAAGAGAGGGAAAGAATTCACAGGCTGATTTAGTGTTACTTGTTGATGCGGCAAGAATAACTAATGCTGCGAAAGCAGGTTTACTTCAAAGTATTGATTCACCTTCTTTAGAAAGTGATGTACCAGATGGATTAAAAGATCCAGGGAAGGAATGGTATGCTCTAACTCGAAGGGTCAGAGTTATGGTCGCTAATCCAAAGGTTGTAGATGTAGATAAAATTAAAGACTATGCAGATTTAGCGGATCCCTCCTTAAAAGGTAAAGTATGCTTAAGAAATAGAAAAAGTCCATATAACCAATCTTTGGTTGCTAATCAAATAGTTAATAAAGGAGAACTAGAAACTAAAGCTTGGTTAAATGGAATGATTTCAAATGTTTCTAAACCTTTCTTCCCAGGAGATATTTCTATAGTAAGAGCTGTTTCTAAGAGAAAGTGTGGTGTAGGAATAGTTAATCATTACTATGTTGCAAGAATGTTAGCAGGTGTTAATGGCAGAAGAGATGCTTTATATGCAAAAAAAACATCTGTTCTTACCCCTAATCCTGCACATATAAATATTAGTGCTGGCGGGATTGCCAAATATGCAACAAATAAATCTGAGGCTGTAAAGTTGCTTGAATTTTTAGCTTCTCCTGAAGGAAGTAAAGGCTTGGCAGCTCCAACTTTTGAACATCCTTTGAAAAAAGTCAATCAGAACGAAATAGTCAAAAATTTTGGAGAATTTACTCCTGATAAGGTAACTATAGAGGATCTAGGGAAAAATAATTCTCTTGCGATAAAAATGATGAAAGAAGCAGGTTGGGACTAAATATTTTCTGGTTTTAATCAAGAAGATATTAAAGTAATATGTGTACTCTTAAAGAAGGAGAGGTGGCTGAGTGGTCGAAAGCGAACGATTCGAAATCGTTTAATAGGAAACTATTCGTGGGTTCGAATCCCACCCTCTCCGGATTATTTTAGTGTCTGAAGGATTCTGATAGTTTCACAATATTTGTAAAAACTTGTATTCGTAAGAGTTTTTTCCATATTATTGCAATCACCTTTTGAGGAGATTTTCTTTTGAATTAAAGAATCAAGTTCTTTTGATGCTTTCAATGAACATTCCCAGACTAATCCGTTATTCATTGTTCTTGGTAAAGCATCATCTAAACATTTTGCATAGCAATCATACTTGTCATATTCCTTTTTTTCATGTGTTTCTGAATTAAGGGGAAATACAAAAAACAAAAATAAAAAAGGAGCTAGTAAAATAAATATTTCAAAATCAAATTAAACTTTTTATTATTTTAGATCTCTTGCCAATCAAGATAAAATTTATCTACTGAAATTTCTGCAACATTTTTATTCAATAAATTTAAAATTTGTTAAGCATATTATAAAAAGGATTTATTTATCATAAAAGCCTCAGCAAAATAATAGCCACTTTCTGAGCCCCTGACCTTTGCGAGTGCTTTTAATACTTCTGGAGACCTGGGATGAGGATCAGGTCTAGACTCACCTTTGTAAGCAAGCATTGATTTAACTTTTGAGTCTAAGTCCTCTGGAGAAATTTCTATAAATAGATTTGGTTCCCAACTTGTAGGTTTTAGGTAACCTGTACTTGAAGGGACTTCTCCACACAAAATATCAATATGAGATGAAATATCGGGTCTGCAAGCAACTATGCTTGCTTGATGACAATATTGATGATCAATATTTGTACAGTATCTATGATGAGTAAAAATAACATCTGGTTTAACCTTTTTAATTATTTTTTCAAGCCAATGGATTAATTCTAATAAACAATGCTTATCAATTGCGTTATCTGAGAATTCACCAAAAAATATGTTTTGACTCTCTATACCCAGTAAAGTCAATGCGTTATTTGTATCAATTCTTAGGTCTGCCAACATCTCCACTCTTTTTTCTTCACTTATGTAAGTTCTCGAATTTATACCAGTATTAGGAATTGCGATATATATTTCACAATTTAACGAGTTTAGTTTTTTTAAAGTTCCGCCTGCTGCTAAAGTCTCGTCATCAGGATGAGCAAAGAATGTCAGGATTTTTTTACCTTTAAAATAATTATTGAAGTTTTTATTCATTTTTTATTTTTTTAACTTGTCTTATAACAACATTTGATTCAATCCTATCAGTCCTATGCGCAGGTCTAGTAAATTCAATTGAAAAATTGTTGTATATTATTTTTGCTGATGGATAACCCTCTGCATCCAGCATTCTGATGAAGTCAAATAATTCTTTTAGATTGCTGATTTCTTTAGGTATGATACTTTGATCAGGTTTTCTCCTTTTAAAATAAGTAGGTGCCCCCATCTGTTGAATTGGGCTTAGATTTTTCTCAATAATTATTTCGATCATTTCAAAAACTGTTTTTGCTGAACGAATGTAAATTTCTTCGGCTAATCCATCTAGAGATAATGTTTTTTTTAAATAAATTGGACCAGCATCAATTTCATTAGTCATTTTTAATGCGGAAATCTTTGTTTTATCAAAACCTTTATTTATGAGATTTTGTATTGGACTTCCACCTCTTCCAAAAGGAAGATCTGTTTCGTGAAAACATATGCATTCATAGTTGTTAATAATTTCTTCAGATACTTTTTTACTCCAATGCGGGAAGAAAATATATTGAGGATTTATCTTATTTAAATAATCAATGGTTAAATCTGAAGATTCATTGAGAAGAAACCAGTTGCCTGGAATTTTAGCCTTGATTTTTTCGAATTCATCAATGTGCCATTTTTTTATGGATGCAACTATATAAGAAATATTTTCCAAATTTATAAAACAAATTTATATTAAGCTTATGTACAAAAAAGTTTTTTGCATCAAATTTTTTTTGTTTTTAAAAAATTATATACCTATTTTTAATTTATGTATTAATAATATCAAGTTTGGCTTAATGCTAATCCTCGAAATTTAGTCTTTGTTCAATTATTCATAAAATATTCTTAGGAAAAATGAAAATAACTCAAACAAAACAAGTGTTGTGGGAGGTGTTGTGGGATTATGAACTATGAGTTGGTTTACCCTCCCTATCGTCCCCATAACATCAAATACGGTCTGAACTCAACTTCTAGACTCTCCGTTTTTGTCCTTAATAAAATAATTAAATAATTTAGTTTTCCCAGAAAGGGTCAGAAGTAAGTGAAACATTTAATAGTCGTTCTTTTTTGCTTTTAATATTAGTAATACAAGCTCTCACCGTTTCTCCATTAACATCAATCTCACAAGCTCCGCAACTTCCTGTTAAACATCCAGTTGGAATTTCTAAGCCTGCTTTTTCTGCCGTTAAAAACCAGTCATCTCCCTCCGAGGCAAATGTCTCGATATTGTTAGGCCATGAAATTTTAATCAATGAATCTTTCAATTTAATAATGATGAGATATTTAAATGTTTATCAAATTCGTTTGCAAGATTATCAATAATTGATTCTCTTTTGATTTTATAAGATCTAGTTTTTTTATCTACTATGGGCAAATTTTTACTCTTCCTTACTAAATTTAGATATTGATTTCTCCAGTTATCATTTTCAAAGATCCCATGAATATATGTACCTGCAATACTTCCTCCATTGTCATTTTCTCTATACCAACCAAGATCTATATCTTTAAAAATAGGCTTAATTTTTAATGTTCTTTGACTTTTGTCCAATTCAGTTACTCCATTGTGAATCTCAAATCCATTAATTTCTGCAAGGCATGGCCAAATTGATTTTGAGGTAATTTGTCTTGTAATTTTATTTTTTAGAAAAGTTGTTTTTAATGGCAACAATCCAATCCCCTTTATTGTTAGATCTAAATTAGTTTTTGAACCTTCTTTAAAAAGAGGGTCTTCAAGAATTGTTCCTAACATTTGTAGTCCGCCACAAATTCCGAAGATACTACCACAAGTTTTTGAATACTCTTTGATATCTTTAGAAAGTCCTGAATCTTTAAGGAACATTTGATCTTTAATAGTTTGCTTACTTCCAGGAAGAATAAGAAAGTCAAGTTGATTCAAGCTTTGAGATTCATTTATCCACTCTATTAATATTGATTCTTCATTTTCTAATGGATCAAAATCTGAAAAGTTGCTAATGGTCGGTAATTTTATAATTCCAACTTTTATTTCAGGATTTATTAAATTTGATTTTCTCTCTAATAAATCTAGAGAATCTTCTGGAGGGAATTTATCATTCAACCAGGGTATTATTCCTAAGACAGGAATTAGAGTTTTACTTTCAATCCATTTTTTCCCTTCTTCGAATAGTGAAAGGTCGCCTCTAAATCTATTTATTATTATCCCTTTAATAAGTTTTTTTTCCTCAGGTTTCATTAATTGAAGTGTCCCTATTATCTGAGCAAATACGCCTCCCCTCTCAATATCTGTGACTAGAATACAATTTGCTTTTAAGTACTTTGCAACTTTTAAGTTAGTAAGGTCTCTATGAATTAAATTCATCTCAACAGGACTTCCAGCTCCTTCAATAATTAAACGACAATTTGGATGCCGTTCATATATCGAATTCAAACTCTTTTTAATTACTTCCCAACCTGGGGAAAACCAATCCTTGTAATAATTTTTTGCAGTTGTAATTCCTGTGCTTTTTCCTAAATGGATAACTTCGCTTATTGAATTACCTTGAGGCTTTAATAAAATGGGATTCATCTCTGAAGAAGGAACTATCCCGCAGGCAAAAGCTTGGAGAGCTTGAGAATATGCCATTTCTCCCCCATTCCAATCAACCCAAGAGTTGTTACTCATATTTTGCCCTTTAAAAGGTATTGGCTCTTCTCCTAAATTTTTAAGAATCCTACAAATAGCAGTAACTGTTAATGATTTTCCTGCCCCACTAGAAGTTCCTAGGACCATTATTGGTTTCTTTCTTGTATGTAATTTCTCTTCTAATTCCATTTTTAATTTATATTTATTTTTAAATTTATTAATTCGTAAATTGAATTATAATTTGAAAAAAAATTTGTGTTAATTCTAGCCTCTGCTTCTCAATCTAGAAAGAAATTACTTGAAAACTGTCAAATTGAATTTATTCAAATATCAAGTAACTTTGATGAAACTTCAATAAAAGAAAAAAATATATTTAATTTAGCCTTGGAATTATCTTTTCAAAAGGCTAATAGTTTATCTGAAAATATTCAAAAAACATTATTACCAGAAGAACTTAATTATGGTCCTTTAGAAATCCTTGGATGTGATTCAATCTTTGAATTTAAAGGGGAAGCTTATGGAAAACCAGCAGATAAAGAAGAGGCATTTATTAGATGGAAAAAAATGTCTGGTGAGTTTGGTTTTTTACATACTGGTCATACTCTAATAATTGGAAATTTTGATTCAACTTCAAATATTTTTAAAATTATTAAAATAATCAAAAAAACAGTAAGTTCAAAAGTTTATTTTTCTAAGTTGGAAGATTTGGAAATCAAGAGTTATGTAGATTCTCTTGAACCTTTGTATTGCGCTGGAGGATTTGCTTTGGAGGGTATAGGAGGAAAATATATAGAAAAAATAGAAGGTTGTTTCAGTAATGTCATGGGGTTAAGTTTGCCATGGCTTAGAAAAAATTTACTATAAAAAGAAAATTCTTGAAAAAAAAGGCCCTATCTTTTGATAGGGCCTTTATTAATTTGATTTAAAAGTTAATCTAAATCTGACATTTCTAGAGCTGGTTCACTCTTTCTATCGATTCCTTTTTCGAAACCGGCAGCGGCTGCTCTAGCACGTCCTGCATGCCAAAGGTGACCGATGAATGTAAACCATCCTAGGAAGAATTGAGCTGCAGCTAACCATTGTCTTAAGTTAACAAAGTTAACAGCGTTTGGCTCAGTAATAATACCTCCAACAGAGTTAATAGAAGCATTAGGAGCATGAGTCATATATTCAGCAGCTCTTCTTACTTGCCAGGGCTGAATATCATTTTGGATTTTTTCTAGGCTCAATCCGTTAGGTCCTCTTAAAGGCTCTAACCATGGACCTCTAAAGTCCCAAAATCTCATTGTTTCACCACCAAATATAATTTCACCTGTAGGAGATCTCATGAGATACTTACCTAGACCTGTTGGTCCCATTGTTGAACCTACGTTAGCTCCAATTCTTTGATCTCTCACTAGGAAAGTAAAGCTTTGGGCTTGTGACGCTTCAGCATTTGTTGGACCGTAAAACTCTGAAGGGTAAGCTGTGTTGTTAAACCAGATGAATGTTGATGCAATAAAACTTGCTACACAAATTCCACCAAGGGCGTAACTTAGTAGTCCTTCACCATTCCAAATAAATGCTCTTCTTGCCCATCCAAATGGTTTTGTGAAGATGTGAAATATTCCTCCAATAATTGCAGTAATACCCACATAGACATGACCACCAACAATATCTTCGATAGAGTTAACACCGATAATTGAACCGGCACCTCCCCATGGAGATCTAAACAGATAACCAAGAATTACTCTTGGATCTAAGGTTGGGTTAACAAGTCTGACTTCTCCACCCCCAGGTGCCCATGTATCATATGCACCGCCAATAAAACACCAGTTAACTGACCATGCTAATGCACCTACACCTAAAACAATCAAATGATATCCAAGGATATTTGTCATTTGATTCTTATCTCTCCAATCAGTAGAGAAAAATGGGAAATCTTCTTCAAGTTTTTCTGGACCTGCTAATGAGTGATAAATACCACCAAAACCAAGAACAGCAGAAGCTATCAAATGAACCACACCTGCTTGGAAGAAAGGCATGATATCAGTAACTTCACCACCAGGGCCTATTCCATAACCAAACATTGCGACGTGTGGCATACAGATTAAGCCTTGCTCCCACATTGGTTTATCAAAAGTAAAATGATTAACCTCAAAGAGCATCATTGCTCCCGCCCAAAAGACTATAAGTCCAGAGTGAGCAATGTGAGCTCCTAATAAACGTCCAGATAAGTTGATTAGTCTAGCGTTGCCTACGTACCAGGCATAGCCAGTCTCTTCAATACTTTGGTTTGGAGCTCTTAATAAATTATTAAAGGGCGTTTCCACGTGGAAGAACCTCCTCAGGGAATACAAAATTTTCGTGTGGTTGATCCACAGAAGACATCCATGCTCGCATACCTTCGTTCAAAAGTATATTCTTTGTGTAGAAAGTTTCAAATTCTGGATCTTCTGCTGCACGGATTTCTTGGCTGACGAAATCGTAAGCTCTTAAATTAAGTGCTAAACCAACAATACCAATTGAAGATGTCCACATACCCATAACAGGCACAAATAACATCAAGAAGTGAAGGAAACGCTTGTTAGAAAAAGCAATACCAAATATTTGGCTCCAAAATCTATTCGCCGTAATCATTGAATAGGTTTCTTCTTCTTGTGTTGGGTCAAAAGCTCTAAATGTTGAACTTTGAACCTTACCATCTGTATAAATACTAGTATCTTCATACAATGTGTTTTGAACTGTCGCTCCATGGATAGCGCAAAGAAGAGCACCACCAAGAATTCCAGCAACACCCATCATATGGAACGGATTTAAAGTAATATTGTGAAAACCTTGAATAAATAGGATATAACGGAAGATTGCTGCAACACCAAAAGAAGGTGCGAAGAACCAACTATGTTGACCTAAAGGATAAATAAGGAAAATACTTGTAAAAACTGCTATTACTGCTGAAAAGGCTAATGCGTTGTAAGGTCTAATGCCTACAAGACCAGCAATTTCAAACTGACGAAGCATAAAACCAATAAGGCCAAATACTCCGTGTAATGCAACGAAGTTCCAAAGGCCACCAAGTTGTAGCCATCTTACGAAACTTCCTTGGGCTTCAGGGCCCCATAAAAATAGAAGACTGTGTCCCATGGCATCTCCAGGGGTACTAACAGCTGCTGTTAAAAAGTTACAACCTTCAAGGTAAGAGCTTGCAACTCCATGTGTGTACCAAGAGGTCACAAAAGTTGTTCCGACAAACCAACCACCTATAGCAAGGTATGCACAAGGTAAAAGAAGTAGTCCGGACCAACCAATAAATACAAACCTGTCGCGCTTTAACCAATCATCAAGGACATCAAACCATCCTCTCTGTGGGGCGCTTCCAACGGCGATCGTCATGAGAAATCGTTTTTAGCTTCGGGATACGCAGTGACTGTAACAAAGATTGAGAGTAAAGTGGGGAAATATTCGTATATATGAAATGCCTTGTAAAGCTTTCCTGACTTTTTAATCAAAAAATAAGTATTTGTACCTTATATTATTGGTTATATTAATTTGGATGAGCTTTTAGAATATTAGAATTATGGAATCAAATCTTGCGTCGTTCAACAAAATTGAACAGAAAATTAACGGGTCAAGAAAAATATCAAATTATCTTATTGGAGGAATGCTTACAATAGGAGGAATTGGTTTTATATTAGCTGCCATATCAAGCTATACAGGAAGAAATCTACTTCCTTTAGGTAATCCATCATCTTTGCTTTTCATTCCTCAAGGAATAATAATGGGTGCTTATGGAGTACTAGCCAATTTATTAAATATATATTTGTGGTATTTGGTAATTATAAATTTTGGTTCTGGTATCAATTCTTTTGATAAAGGTTCTAAATCTGTTGAAATTAAAAGAAAGGGCTTATTCAAAGATGTTGAGGTTAAATTAAATTTTGATGAAATTAAATCTGTAAAATTAGATATTAGTGAAGGATTTAATCCAAGGAGAAGAATTGCACTTGTTCTTAAGGGTAGAAAGAAAGCTCTTCCTCTTAGTGGGGCTGGTGAACTTAAGCCTTTGCTTCAAGTTGAAGAGGAGGGGGCAAGATTAGCTAAATTTTTAAATGTAAACTTGGAGGGCTTAAAGTAGGAAGACTTTATTTGTTAAAAAAACTTCTACACTTGAATTTATTTTTGTTTTTGATTACAGGTTGTAGTTATGAGAGAACTTTAGATTCAAAATATTATTGTGAAAAACTCAATCTTAAATGTTTAAAAAAGAATGAAATAGTTGTTTTTAAGACTTCAAAAGGGAATTTTGATGTTCAATTGTATGGAGAAAATAACCCAGTTACAGTTAATAACTTTATTAAAAATATCAAAAAAAATATTTATAAAAATAAAAGTTTTTATAAAATTATTAATTATCGTCAGGTTCAAATAAAACAATCAGGTATTTATAAAGAAAATAGTTATTACAAAAAAGAAAATGAAAAACTATATAAACTTAAAACATATATAGATATGCCCTTGGAAATAAAATTAAAAAAGAAAATCGAGGCAAAATATAATAGTCAAATTACAGATCCTTCTGAAATTGTTAATATTACTAATATTTTTGAAAAAGGTTCCTTAGCTATGGTTAAGACAGGAGAAAATAATTCATCTTCAACAGAATTCTTTTTTGTTACTAATAAATTCCCTGAATTAGATGGAAGGTATTCAATCTTTGGAAAGGTTGTAAAAGGAATTGAAGTATTAGAGAAAATAGATAAAAAAGATTTGATTTATGAAATTATAATTTCTAATTAAATCTCCAAAGAGTATTTGTTTATTTTTAACATTTCAGTATTTACTCCTGAAGATCGTTTGAGTGCCACTTTACCTGTTCTCGCGATCTCAAGGATTCCATATGGTTCTAGTAACTTTTCTAAAGCAACTAATTTACCTGGATCCCCCACCACCTCAAGTGTTAAGGCAATATCTGATACATCTACAACTTTTGCTCTAAATATTTGAACGATATCTAATATATTACTTCTTGTATCTTCTTTAGAAGAAACTTTAAGGAGCATTAATTCTCTCTCAACTGCAGCAAGATTAGTAAAATCCACGACTCCAAGAACATTAAATAATTTATTAAGTTGTTTTGTCATTTGTTGAAGGGTTTCATTATCACCTTCAACAACCATAGTTAACCTTGAAATTCCTTTGGATTCGGCAGGTCCAACTGCAAGACTATCAATATTAAAACCTCTCCTTGCAAAAAGACCCGAGATTCTACTTAAGGCACCGGACTCGTCTTCAACAAGTACTGATAATGTATGTTTCATATTTAAAAGGTTTTTAAATCTCTAATCCATTCATAGGAAATTTTATTAAATAATGAAGGGTCTTCATCATGCACACAATGCCCAGAATTGGATATTATTTTTAATTCTACCCATCTATGAAAATTTGCAATCTTTTTGCCAAGAAATAAGGGTATGAAATTATCTTTTTCTCCCCACAACAACAAAAAAGGTACTTTTTTTGAAAGACTAAGTTGTTCTAATAGATAAGAGGCTTTTAACTTATGTCCTCTTGTAGACATACCAATGCACATAGCTCTTAAAGATCTTGCAGCAGTATTTCTCAAAACTGGTTTTCTTACAATATCAATTAATTCTTTATCGATATTTTCTTTTTTGCAATAGGCAGAATAAAGTCCTAATTTTATTATTCCTAATTTAGTTATTAAAAGTAGCACTATTTCTAGCGGAAACACTATAAAAAATAATTTAATAATTTTGATTTTTATTTTTTGAAAAATCGAATTAAATTTTAATTCTCTTTTATTTATTTTTAAAGGCTCTGGAAGAGGAGATGCGATAACAGAAAATATTTCATTTTTTAAATAAACTGCACATGTTAAAGCTACTAAAGAACCTAAAGAATTCCCTATTAAAACCACTTTATTTTGAGTCTTGGGCCTAATTACCTGTTGAATAAAATCTTTAACTTGATTACACCAAACTCCGTTGTCTAATTTTCCTATCTCTCTTATTCCTGGTTGAGCTGAATTACCAAACCCAATTAAATCTATCGAATAAACAGAATATCCCTTTTTTGCAAAGTAGTAAGAATTATTTCTCCAATGTTTACTGCTCGCTCCAAACCCGTGTAGCAAAATTATTGGATACGTATTTTGTTTTCCTCTAACACTCCAAAAAATTTTGAATCCATTCCAATTCCAGTAATTAGATTCCTCTACATCTTCTGATTTATAGATAGGTTCCATATAAATAAAAATTTATTCCTCTTTAATAATTTAAAGATATTTGCATAAGTTATTTTTTGTACAAAAAGTTGCAATTTAGGGTTAAATTATAATAATTGATTAAGTTTCGTATGGCCAAAGAAATTTTTAGCATTGCTGCTGTTTTTTGGATATTGATACCAATTGGATTGGTTGGTGGTGCATTATTATTAAAATTTCAAGGAGATTGATTCTCACGAATACTATTGAAAGTGAGTTAATCTCGGAAAATTAGTACATCCTTAGGTATGAAGATTCTCTTAGTAGGTGCAACTGGAACTCTTGGAAGGCAGATAGCAAAACAAGCTATCGAAGAGGGTCATGAGGTTAGATGTTTTGTTAGGAATCCAAGGAAAGCTTCTTTCCTTCAGGAGTGGGGATGTGAACTTACAAAAGGAAATTTACTTAAATCTGGAGATATAGATTATGCTCTTCAGGATATTGAAGTAGTTATTGATAGTGCAACTGGCAGACCCGAGGATTCTAAAAGCATATATGAAACTGACTGGGATGGGAAACTCAATCTTTTTAATGCTTGTGAATCAAAAAAAATAAAAAGGGTTATTTTTCTTTCAATCTTATCAACAGAAAAGTTTAGAAACGTTCCTTTAATGGACGTTAAATATTGCACTGAAAAATTTCTTGAAAAATCTAACTTCGACTATACGATTTTCAAATGTGCTGCTTTTATGCAAGGAGTTATTAGTCAATTCGCTATTCCTGTGTTAGACAGTCAAGCTGTTTGGATGAGTGGTACTCCAACAAAAATCGCTTATATGAATACACAAGATATGGCAAAAATTATTGTTTCCTCGATAAACAATACTAAATCCTACAAGCTTTCACTTCCTTTAGTTGGACCAAAAGCTTGGGATCCTGATGAAGTAATCTCTTTATGTGAAAAATATAGTAATAAAAAAGCAAAGATTTTTAGAGTTTCGCCCTTTTTGATAAAAGTTACTCAAAGTGTGGTTTCTTTTTTTCAAGATGCATTAAACGTTTCTGAGAGATTGGCTTTTGCTGAAGTTACTAGTAGTGGGATAGCATTAGATGCGGATATGAGCAACACATATGATGTGTTAGACCTCAATAAAGAAGATTCTACCTCTCTGGAAAGCTATATTAAAGAATACTATCAGCAGATTTTAAAAAGACTCAAAGAAATGGAAGCTGATCTCAATATCGAAGAAAAAAAGAGACTACCATTCTAAGATTGCATTAATAAAAAAATATAGTATATTTGTACTATCTAAGAAATTTTATTAATGTCAATCTCTAAATCTAAAAATCTCGAGCGTAAATTAAAAAATATTGCTCAAGAAGCAACTAATGAACTCAATAATGTTTGTGGATCATCTTTATGGGAAAGTCTAGGATTTATGTTCTTTGATCAACTAGAGGATCCTGAAAAAATTGCAAAGGCAAATTTTTATTATGGTCAGTTACAAATAATTAACGAAATTAAATTTTTTGTATAAACCTGAAAATTTTCCAATTGGTATTTTGGAGATGTTGTAATTACCTTAAGATAAATTTTGTTTATTCTTTTCTGATAATATGAAACTAGACAATACATTATTTAATGATTGAAACATCTGGCGTAATAGAAAAAGAACAAGGAAATGGTTTTTACTTGGTTACTCTAGAACAACCTGAAGGACATCAATGTTTATGTAGAGCGGCTGGAAAGTTAACTAAATTTAGAATAAAACTGTTAGCTGGAGACAAAGTACTTGTAGAAATAAGCCCTTATGATTTAACAAGAGGTAGGATTACTTACCGTGAAAGAAATGCAGGTGGTGGTGGTCCCAGGTCAGGAAACACTAAGAATAATGTAAGGAAGAAATAAAAAAAATTATAAAAATATTGTTTAAATAATTTTTTTTATAGCTTCTTTGAATTCACTACGTTGTTTAACTCCTTGCCATTGTTTTTTAAGTAACTTGTCCTTGAATAGTTGTATTGTAGGAGTTCCATTAATACCAGCTTGTTTAGCAATTTCTTGATCAATATCAATATCAATTTCTATACCTTGCACGGCCCCATTGAATTCATTGATCACTCTTTTGAGTTGTGGTTTTAATACATGGCAAGGTCCGCAACTTGGAGAGCTAAAAATTACTAAAATGGGTTTCTTACTCTCATGATAAAGCTTTCTAAGGGCATAACTACCTTTTTGCCATTCAGAGTTTAAATCAAAAGTATCTTCATTTGCCTCCTTTTCATTAAAACTTGAACAAGAGGATGTTTTTTCTGGTTCAGCTGTTTCTCTTATAATTGTTTTAGAAAGATTTTTCTCTGCTAGCCATCTTTCAGCTGCTAATGCTGCCATACAGCCTGTGCCGGCGGCTGTAACCCCTTGTCTCCATTCTGAATCAACAACATCACCAGCTGCGAATATACCTTCTATAGAAGTTTCTGGTCTACCTGATTTGCAAGCAATATATCCTTTTTTATCTAATTCGATTTTATTATCTAAAAACTTTGTATTTGGGGTATGTCCAATAGCATAAAAAAGTCCTTTTACTTTAATTTCAACAGGACCTTTTTTTGAGTTAATTGCTTCAATATTTTCAAGCCAATCAGTTCCATTTGCTTTTTCTACTTTTGTGTTCCAATGGATTTCAATCTTTGAATTAGCTTTAACTCTATCTACCATTGCAGCACTAGCCCTTAATTTTTCAGATCTAACTAGTAAATGGACTCTACTGCCATATTTTGTTAGATATGCCGCTTCTTCACAGGCAGAATCTCCTCCTCCAATAACTGCTAATTCTTCATCTCTAAACTGTGGTGTTGCTCCATCACAAATCGCGCAAGCACTTATCCCTTTACTCCAAAATTTATCTTCATTAATAACTCCTAATCTATTAGCGCTTGCTCCAGTCGCAATAATAATTGAATTTGATTTAATGACGCCTTCTAAAGTTTTAATTTCGAAAGGATGTTTATTAGTATTAATAGAAATTACATCACTTTCATATAAGTTAGTTCCCCATCTCTCAGCTTGAGCTTTCATTAAATCCATTAATTCAGGTCCTAATATTCCATCTGGGAATCCCGGATAGTTTTCAACAAAAGTAGTTGTCATTAATTGTCCACCTGGAATTCCACCAGAATTAAAACCTGTAACTAAAAGAGGTTGGAGATTTGCTCGAGCTGCGTATATTGCCGCTGTATAGCCAGCCGGTCCAGAACCTATAATTACGATATTTTCAATGTTATTTTCTTGTATTTTAGTTTCCATTTAGATATTGACTCATACCCAATATTAAACAATCGCCCTTATTTATGAAGGTCGGATTTCACTCGATTAATTTCTCATTCATTTTTTGATCTAATAATTCTTTTAATCCATTAGGGAAATTCAATACAGAATTTCTTAAGTTCTGATTTTCTTCACCAATATGCAATATCCATTCCCTAAATTCCTCAGCAATTGCGTAACTATCCTCATATTTTTCTTGCGTATCCATAAAGGAAATTCTATTGGTCGCCCAACAAGTTGCTACATCAATTCTTCTTTTTAAAAAATTAGACATTTCCTACTTAGAATTGACTATACATAAGCACAAAAATTGCTCTGCCTATTGTCTAATAAGTTACAACTTTGTACTTTCAAACAATAATTTAATGTTTAGTTAATATTTGACCCAGTATTTAAGATAAATATAAAAAAATATAAAGAATTATACCTAAACTGCCTCTGTATGATTTACGAGTAACCTTTCAACTTCTTCAAAACCTTCTTTTGCTGAATTAATTGCAATCTCCTCGCTAACTTTTTCTTCTGAGACTAATTTTGAGGAAATTTTTCTTAAAAGAGTTTCTTTTTTTTCTCTTAATGAAATAACTATTTCTTCTTCAATAATAGACTTTATAGCCTTAGAAAGTATTCTCTTATCATTTGCTTCTTCAAATGTACCCTGGACTAATTCCTGTATGAATAATCTATGCACTTCACTGCTTCTAAGGAAACTTTCAGTAGCATTTATAATTCCTTCGACAAGAGCTTCATCAGGTTCTGAATCATTTTCAGCTAGTTTGAATTCCCAATCTAAATGTCTTCTTTGCCAACCTGAAGAATGAAGACTAGGCATAACTGTTTGAGAATAGGTGTCAACTGACATTTCATAGATTCTTTCAGCTAGTTTTTCACACCAATCTTTCCCATGCTTTTCTAAGTTTCTTTGCATCGTTTGTCTTGGAACAGCATGGCCACCATGATGACTGTGACAAACTCCATCTGGGCATTCGATAGCTTTTATGCTCATTAGATTTTTTATACTTCTATATTTTTCATAGCCATGATTTAAAAAAAAGAAAATATGTTTTTAACAAAACTCAAACTCCAAGACTTTTGACTTTATTCAAATTATCTTTAGTATGTCTAAAAAATATTATAAATTGACAAAAATACTCATTCCTATTGAAAAAGCCTCTGGAGAGAAAAGAGTTTCAGCTACTCCTGGAGCTGTAAAAAAATTAACAAGTCTTGGATGTGAAGTTTTTGTAGAAAGTTCAGCAGGAGAACTATCAGGGTTTAATGACACTTTATACAAAGAATCTGGAGGTGAAATTGTTAGTGAATCTGATATGAATATCTGGGGGGAGGCTGACATTATATTTTGTGTTCAAATTCCTTCAGAAGGTAACTTAAGCAATTTAAAAAAAGGAGCTCTTCTTCTAGGCCTTCTAGATCCATTTCATAATGAAAAACTTAAAAAAACAATAACAAGTAAAAAGATCTCTGCTTTATCAATGGAATTACTTCCAAGGATTAGTAGAGCACAATCATCGGATGTCCTTTCCTCTCAAGCCAATATCGCAGGGTATAAAGCAGTTCTTTTAGCAGCAAGCGAACTTGATAGATATTTTCCTATGCTGATGACTGCAGCAGGAACCGTACAGCCCGCGAAGGTTATTGTTCTTGGTGGAGGAGTTGCAGGATTACAGGCAGTTGCTACTGCAAAAAGACTTGGAGCTATTGTTTTTGTATCTGATATTAGACCAGCAGTAAAAGAACAAGTCGAATCTCTTGGAGCAAGATTCATAGAACTTCCTGAAATTGATGAAAAACCTGGCGAATCTGGTGGTTATGCAAAAGCTGTTACTCCTGAATTCCTTGCTAAACAAAAAGCCACTTTAACTAAATATTTATCTGAATCTGATGTCGCAGTTTGTACGGCTCAAGTCTTAGGTAAAAAAGCTCCTGTTTTAATAGATTCTCATATGATTGAAAAGATGAGGCCTGGAGCAGTAGTAATTGATTTAGCAGTATCACAAGGCGGTAATTGTGAAGGAACTAAATCTAATGAAACTATTATTCGTAATGGTGTAAAGCTTATAGGGGCAGGCGAGTTGCCTTCATCCGTTCCTTATGATGCAAGTACACTTTATGCTAAGAACCTAACATCTTTGATTACACCTTTCATAAAAGATGGTCTAATTAATTTAGACAAAGAGGATGAATTAATCTCTGGATGTTTATTAAGTGATGAAGGAGTTATCCTTCAAAATAAAGTATTTGAAAATTGAGGTTTTAATTAAATTATGAATTTTGATAGCCTTCTTTGGGTTTTATTGCTTGGAAGTTTATTGGGTTTGGAATTAATTGGAAAAGTTCCGCCAACACTTCATACACCCTTAATGAGTGGAGCAAATGCCATCTCAGGTATCACAATGTTGGCAGCATTAACTGCAATTATAAAAGCAGAACCAAATAGTCCTCTATTAATAATCGGATCAATATCTCTTGGATTTGCTCTTTTCAACGTAGTAGGTGGTTTTTTTGTTACTGACAGAATGCTTGCCATGTTTAGTCGTAAACCTACAAAAAAAAATAAATAATTAAATAAAAATGAATCTTCCTGATATTATTAAATTCGTTATAGATCTTTTAGCTGTTCTGCTATTAGCTCTGGGAATAAAGGGCTTATCAAAAGTTAGGTCTGCTAGAGAAGCAAATATATTAGCAGCATTTGCGATGTTGCTTTCTGTTGTAGGTTTACTAGCTTACTATTTAGGGACTTCAGGAATCCCTGCCCAATCTTGGGCATGGATCATTATTGGATCATTGGTAGGGAGTTTATTTGGAACTTTACTTGCTAAGAAAGTTCCAATGACATCAATGCCAGAGACTGTAGCTTTATTTAATGGCTTTGGTGGAATGTCCTCTTTATTGGTAGCTATTGGTGCCTTTTTGTTCCCTTTTAATGAAGGAGCAAAAGCAGGTTATGTAGAGCCTTTTATTAATGATATCTCAATTTCAGTTTCGATATTTGTTGGTGCCATTACTTTTTCAGGTTCGATCGTGGCAATGGCAAAACTACAAGGTTGGCTATCTACCCCTGGATGGACTCAGGTTAAAGCTAGACATTTTGTAAACATTATTTTTGGCGTAACATCATTATTAGCTTTTATATATTTAATAAGTGGAAATATTAGTTCGATTTGGCTATTAGTCATAGCCTCCACTTTGTTGGGGATTGGTGTAACGTTGCCAATTGGGGGAGCAGATATGCCTGTTGTTATATCTCTTTTAAATAGCTATTCAGGGATTGCAGCAGCAGCAGCAGGTTTTGTTGTAGACAGCCAGCTTTTGATTGTCGCCGGTGCAATGGTAGGAGCAGCGGGTTTAATTTTAACTCAGGTAATGTGCAAGGGGATGAATAGGTCTCTGGTCTCTGTCCTCTTTGGAGGATCTTTATCTGCCCAAAGTACTACATCTTCTGGATCAGGGGAATATACAAATATAACCTCTTGTAGTGTTGAAGAGTGTGCATTGACTTTAGAGGCAGCTAATAGGGTAATCGTCGTTCCTGGGTACGGCCTTGCTGTAGCTCAAGCTCAACATACTTTAAGAGAGGTAACAAAAAAGCTAGAACAAAATGGAATTGAAGTTGTATACGCTATTCATCCTGTAGCAGGAAGAATGCCAGGACATATGAATGTTCTTTTAGCAGAAGCTGATGTTCCTTATGAACAACTTAAAGAGATGGACATTGTTAATCCAGAATTTCCAGCTACAGATGTTGTTTTAGTCTTAGGTGCAAATGATGTGGTTAATCCTCAGGCGAAAAATGACAAAAGTTCTCCTCTGTATGGAATGCCTGTTCTTGATGTACAAGAAGCAAGAACAGTTTTTGTTATAAAAAGAGGAATGAGCGCAGGATATTCGGGTATTAAAAATGATTTATTTGATTTACCTAATACTTCAATGGTCTTTGGTGATGCAAAAAAAGTGTTGAGCGAGTTAATTAGCGAATTAAAGGATCTTGGGGTTGGCGAAAAATAATAATATCTCATTTAAATTCTCGGACTATTTAAATAAAAATCCTTTTAATGAAGCTATTCCTTGGTTTGGAGGTGATGTTCAAACTTTAAGAGATACATTTATTTTTGACGGTCTCCAAGCCAAAAAAGATAAAAAAATTCTTTTACCCATAAATAATATTCTCTCAGAAAAATTTGAAGGTGATTATCTATTAGGGTTCTTGGAGTTGCCAGAAAAGTTTGATTCTTTAAAGGGAATCGTGATTATTACTCATGGATTGGGTGGATCTACAAAGCGCTTTGGTTTAAAAAGAATTGCTAGGAAATTAGTAAATAATGGATTTGGAGTCCTTAAATTAAATCTGAGAGGCGCCGGTTCAGGAAGATATTTGGCAAAAGGGAATTATTCCGCAAGATGTTCAAATGATATTATTTCGGCACTTAAATTTTTTAGAAAACTTATAAATTCTGAGTTTAAGTTTTTTCTTAATAATAAAGATGATATTCCAATATTTGGAGTTGGATTATCTCTAGGAGGAACAATTCTTCTTAATGCATGCTTAGATTATAACTCAGACAATAGTAGAAAATTAGTAGATGGATTGGCCTGTGTGAGTAGCCCTCTAGATTTGATATCTTGTAGTAATTGTATAGAAAGACCTAGAAATTATTTATATCAAAAATGGTTAATCCACCGTTTAAAAAGGCAATTATGGGATGGCTATAGAAATGAAGGGATTTTTTTGCCAAAATTGAGTAAAAAAATTAAAGGTTTAAAAACGATAGGAGAATTTGATGCAGAGTTTACTGCACCAAGTTGGGGATTTAAATCTTTAAAGGATTATTATTATCAAGCTTCCCCTATATTTAGAATCCAAAAATTAATTAAGAATCTTCCGCCTACTCTTCTAATACATTCTAAAGATGATCCTTGGGTTCCATTTGAAGCTACTATAAATTTGAAAAATTCTGTGAATGAATCATTAGATAAATTAAGTATCCTAATTACTAACAAAGGAGGTCATAATGGTTTTCATTCCAATGATGGATGTTGGTCTGATGAAGCAGTTAAGAGTTGGCTTTTAAGTATTCAGCAAATATATAGTTTAGTGTAACTTCATAAAAGGAGTTTTTTTGAAAATCCATTTTTCGATTGGATTACCATTAATAATATGAGAAGTGAAAATTTCCGATACTTTTTTTGGAGAAACTTTTTCATACCAAACTCCATCAGGCCAAATAAGAAGAATTGGTCCGTTTTTGCATATTCTTAAACAATCAACTTTAGATCTAAATATATGAATTTTTTTTGAGTGAGGATCATTCTCATAATTTTTTAAAATCTTTTTAAGACTTTCCCATGTCTTAATACCTTCATCTCCTTTAAAACATTTTTGTTTTGTAGGAGTTGCACAAAGTAATAAGTGCTTATGAACTTTCAATTTTCTATCCTACATTGATATATTTTTGACCTTTTTTGATCTCTTCTTGAACAAAAATTCTAGACCATTTATCGACTTCTAAAATATCTTCCAACTTTGGATTTAAATTAAGTTTATTCATATGTGATTCACAAGTTTTTTCAATAAAGATAGGAATCTGTTGAAAAGAAATTTTTTCTTTAAGAAATTGTTCTACCGCCATTTCATTTGCAGCATTAAGTACAGCAGGCATAGTCCCAGAACATTTTCCTGCTGAGTATGCAAGGCCCATGCATGGATATTTTAATTCATCTGGTTTTTTAAATGTAAGTTGACTAATCTCAGTTAAATTCAATCTTTTCCAATTAGTTTTAAATCTTTCTGGCCAACTCATGGCATATAAAATTGGGAGCTTCATATCAGGCCATCCTAATTGGGCTAGGACAGATGAATCTTCCATCTCAATCATTGAATGAATGATACTTTGAGGATGAATAACAATTTCAATATTTTCATATGATGTGCCAAATAGATAATGTGCTTCAATTACTTCTAACCCTTTATTCATTAGGGTGGCAGAATCTACAGTAATTTTTTTCCCCATATCCCAATTTGGATGAGAAGTGGCATCTTCTACTCTGACATTTTTTAAATCTTCCACAGCCCAATCCCTAAAAGCACCTCCAGAGGCTGTTAAATGTATAGCTTTTAAACCATTTGGGATTAGACCTGTTGAAAAATCAGCATTTTCATAATTAGGCAATCCTTGTATACATTGAAAGATAGCTGAATGTTCAGAGTCTGCAGGTAAGAGTCTACTTTTCTTTTCCTTTAAAGCGGGTATAACAACTGAACCTGCTGCAATTAATGTTTCTTTATTAGCAAGTGCAATATTTTTACTTGCATTAATTGCTGACATGGTTGGAATTAGTCCGGCACATCCAACTATCCCAGTAATTACAGTATCAGCAGAATCCCATGCTGCGACAGAATTAATTCCATCTCGACCACCTAAAACAATTGGAGGGGTTTCTATTCCTATGTTGTTAATATTATTTTTTAAATCATCTAAAAGATTTTCATCCTCAATAGCAATAACTTCTGGTTGATGTTGCCTAACTTGTTCCGTCAATAAATCTATATTTCTTCCTGCTGAAAGAGCCACTACTTTAAATTTATCTGGGAGTTCACTTACAATTTCGAGAGTTTGAGTTCCTATTGAACCTGTTGAACCCAGTACAGTGATGTATTTCAATTTTCTCTAATATTTATAATATTTTCCCACGTTAAAGGTGAATTTAAAAAATAAAAATTTTAAATTGGGTTTTTTCTTAAAATTTAGATCCTAACCCAAGTTGTTATTTCAGGCGATTGATCTATTAGTTCTATTCCTTTTTCCTTTAATGAATTTCTTATTTTATCGGCTTCTACATAATCTCTCTCCTTTTTTGCAATTAGTCTTTTATTAATAAGTGATAGTATTTGATCTTCGTTGATTTTGTTTTCTTTTATTATTACCTCTTTTTTTAATCCAAGCACTTCTGTCAGTTCTTCAAGTGCTTTTAAGGTTTCGCCAAGATAAAATTTCTCATTAGTATTTATTTCGAGGTTTTTAACTCTTTGGAATTGATTTATAAAGTTTTTTAGTGGTTTAGCTAATTCATAAATTATTGCTATGGCTCCTGCTGTATTGAGGTCGTTATTTAAAGCATTAATAAACTTTATCCTTTTTTGAGATATTTCATAATTGATTGTTTCTTTATATTTTTCTTCAACAAATTCGTTATTTTCATTTATCTCGATGGATAGTTTTCCTTTTTTTGTAATATCAAAAAAAGAAAGTGCAATATTAATATTTTTCCATGCTTCGGAGGCACTTCTCAAAGCCTCATCAGTGAAATCTAGGGGCTTCCTATAGTTTACGGTTAAAACAAAATATCTTAAAGTCATAGGACTTGTCCCTGAATCTAATAAGTCTCTTATGGTAGTAAAGTTTTTCAAGGATTTACTCATCTTCTGTCCGTTAACATTGACCATGCCATTGTGAAGCCAATAATTAGCAAGCTTTTTATTATTAGCTGATTCAGATTGTGCGATCTCATTTTCATGGTGAGGAAAGATTAGGTCAGATCCACCTAAATGGATATCAATTGTGTCTCCTAATTCATCTTTTACCATCGCAGAACATTCAATATGCCATCCAGGTCTCCCTTCACCCCATGGCGATTTAAAAGATGGTTCATTCTCTTTAGCTTTTTTCCAAAGAGCAAAATCTTGAGGAGCCACTTTTTTGTTTTTTTCACTAAAAGAGATTCTTCCCTGCTGATTAACGTTTTGTTCTTGAATGTTTTGATTACTTAGTTGTCCATAATTTTTATTTTTAAGTACCGAATAATAAACGTCTCCGTCAACAGAATACGCATATCCTTTGCTTTCTAAGACTTTAATTAATTCAACGATACTTAGAATAGAGTTGGTAGCAGTAGGCATGCTATCTGGTCTCAGAATCCCTAATGCATCCATATCTTTATGAAATTCAATGATGTTCTTTTGAGAAACTTCCTGCATGGAACTATGTTCTTCTTTTGCCCTTTTTAAAATCTTGTCGTCGATATCAGTAAAATTCTGGACAAACTTCACTTTATAATTTCTGTAAATTAGAAACCTTCTAAGAACATCCCATGATATATAACTTCTTGCATGCCCGAGATGACATAAATCATAAACAGTTACGCCACAACAATAAATTTTTACTACGTCATCTATTGGTTTAAAGACTTCAATATTTTTACTTAGACTATTAAAAAACTTGATCATATTAAAAAAAGTATTTCTTGGAAAATTATTTGGTTTCCATCCAATTATTTCCAACTCCGATATCGACTAGAAGTGGGACTTTTAATTTTACACAATCTTCCATAGTTTCTTTTACTAATTTAGTTGTGATATCTAAGAAATCTGGTTGGACCTCAAATAATAATTCATCATGAACCTGTAAAAGCATTTTAACTGGAATATTCATTTCTAATAATTTATTGTTTAATTGAACCATGGCTATTTTAATAATGTCAGCACTAGATCCCTGAATAGGAGCATTCGCAGCAGCTCTTAAAGACTGAGCCTCCATTCCAGCTTTTCTAGCTGTTTGCAAATCAATTTCATCCGGATCTTTTCCTATTAATCTACCAAGTCCATTTTTATCAAATTTAAATTCTCTCTTTCTTCCAAAAATAGTTTCTACATAACCTTTGGAGAGAGCAAGCCTCTCTTGGAGTTCTAGAAATTTAAAAATTTTGGCATACCTTTCTTTATATTTAATTAGAAATTCTTTTGCTTCTGCCGCACTTACCCCCGTAGAACGCGCGAATTTTTTTATTCCCATTCCATAAATAACTCCAAAATTAATTGTTTTACCAACTCTCCTTTCGTCAGAATTGATGTCTTCCTTTTCAAAAATTAATCGTGCTGTTAAAGAGTGAATATCATCATTTTTTTTGAACGCATTTATAAGAATTTCTTCATTTGCTAGGTGAGCTAATATTCTTAATTCAATTTGAGAATAATCTGCTGATAATAATTTCCAACCTTTTTCTGGCAAGAAGGCTTTTCTTATTCTTCTACTGAATTCTGTTCTGACAGGGATATTCTGAAGATTTGGATTACTACTGCTTAATCTCCCCGTGGCCGTGGCTGCTTGATTAAAATTAGTATGAACTCTTCCAGTCTTTTTACTAATTAGGTTGGGTAGAGCATCAATATATGTACTTAAAAGTTTACTAAGAGTTCTATGTTTTATTAGAAAGATAATTATCTCATGTTCTTCGACTAATCTTTCAAGAACAACGGCATCAGTACTCCAACCTGTTTTTGTTTTCCTTGATTTTTTTTTGTCAAGATTTAACTTTTCGAACAATATTTCACCAAGTTGTTTTGGAGAAGATAAATTAAACTCTTGCTCTGCTATTTTAAAAACATTTTTCTCAATATTATCTAATGTACTTTTTAATTCTTCAGAAAGTTCATTTAAGTAAGGGATATCTATTCTGATACCATTCATTTCCATTTCTGATAAGACTGGCTCTAAAGGTAATTCAATTTTTTTAAATAACTTTAATAAATCCTTATTTTCATTACTAAATCTTTCTTTAAAAATTTTAGCGATCTTGAAAGTTAGAAACACATCATAACCACAGTAAATACTTGCTTCTTTAATATCGACAAATGAAAAATCTTTATTTTTCCCAACTGTTTCTTTAAACGTTGGTGGCTTAAATCCAAATTCTCTAAAACTAATTTCACTTAATCCATGCTTTTCCTGATTATTGAGAATGTAGTCTGCTAAGAGGGTATCGAAAGTAACTCCTTTAAGATTTAGCCCATGGTTATAAAATATTTGTCTATCAAATTTACAATTTTGAAGAGTTTTTTCCTTTTCTGGATTTTCTATCCAAGATCTTAAATTAGAAAATATATCTTCAATTGCTAATTGATTTAACTCATTTTTTTGTGATTGATGAGCAATGGGTATATAAAACAAATCATTAATATCTTCGCCAAGACAAAAACCTATTCCAACAAGTTCTGCATCTAGAGGATTTAAACTATTTGTCTCAGTATCTAAGGCAACGATATCCTTTGTAAGCTCTAATTTTTTGATTAGGCTATCTAGCATTGCAAAATCATTAACTATATTAACTTTGATGTTTGGGATTTTATTTTCTGTTTCTTCTAAATCAGTTGATGATGAAACTTTTAATTCTTTTTCATTTTTTTTGTCCTCATTATTTTTTTTAAAACCGCCTTTACTAAATGTTGAATTAAAAATATCGACTTGCCTCAGCAAAGTTGATAATTCAAGTTTTTGAAGAGATTCGGAGAGGGAATCTTTATTTATTTGATTGAGTTCATATCCATTGCTTAAAACAAGGGGTACTTCAATATTTATCTTTGCTAAATCTCTTGAAAGGTAAGCATTGAATTTGTCATTTTTTAGCTTTTCCCTTACGGCACCTTTTATAAATCCTTGATATTTTTTATCCCCATCTTGTTGAATATCCTCCAAGGTGTTGTAAATCCCGTCTAAAGTATCATTTTCTTTTAATAAATTAATTGCAGTTTTTGGTCCTACTCCTTTTATTCCTGGAATATTGTCAGAACTATCGCCAGTTAATGCCTTTAAATCAACAACTCTTTCTGGATAAACTCCTAATTTTTCTTTCACTCCATTTTCATTCATTAAAGTTGGATTACCACTTTTAGCATAGGGACCTCCGCCCATATAGAGAACATAAATATCTTTTTGATCATCAACTAATTGAAATAAATCTCGATCCCCAGAAAGAATATTTACACACCAACCTTTTGAGGATGCATCATTAGCAATTGTCCCTAAAAGATCATCAGCTTCGAAGCCAGGAGATTTAAAAATAGGTAAATTAAGACTTTCTTTTAAGATAATTTCTAATTGTTCAATGTCTTGAAAAAAAACATCAGGCGCTACATCTCTATTCGCTTTATAGTTTGGATCTAATTCATGCCTGAAGGTGGGTTTCTCTGTATCAAAGGTGATGCAAACACCTTCAGCACTTATATTTTTACAATTATCAAGAAGGCTTTTTAAGAATCCATAAGTGACGCTGGTTGGAAAACCTTCTTTAGTTGTTAATCCACCATCTATTCCTTTGCTAAATGCATAGAAGCTTCTAAAAGCGAGAGAATGGCCGTCAACTAAAAGTAAAATTGGTTTTTTTGAGTCTTTGGATTTCAAACTCATTTTCTTTTATTAGCCCAAGGTGGAATGTCAATAAAGATTTGTTCTCCAGGTCTTAAACCTTCAATTATTGAAGTTTTATTACCGCTACTAATACCTATTTCTATTTTTTCAAATTTAGGAGCATTATCTTTATCTACTTTCAAGACACCTTTTTCACCTTTTTCCGTGACAATAGAAACTGTGGGAACTAAAATTTTTTCTTCATTACTATTGACTTTAAATTCAAGATCAGCGGTCATTCCTATTTTTATTTCCTTAGAAGTTTCTTTAAAATTCAACGTTACTTCAAATGAAGTGACATTATTATCTTTAACTGCTCTTTCGGCTATTTTTTTTACTATTGCATAATATTTATTTGAGGGATAAGCTTCTATCCTTACAGAGGCTTCTTGACCTATTTTTATCCTTCCAATATCACTCTCTGGCACTTTAGCAATAATTTCAATACCGTCTGATAATTCAAAAATAAAGTTTTTAGCTTTCGAATCAGAACTTAAATTTGAACTAGGAGTAACGTATGAGCCTATCTCTGCATATTTAGCTGTTATTTTCCCAGGGTATGGAGCTTTTATTAAATAAAAATTTTTTTCAGCTTTTGCATCACTAAATTTCGCTTCGCTTGTATTGAATTTATTTTTATAGCTTTCATAATCCTCTTTGCTAACTGCCCCCTCTTTATACAAAAATTCTCTTCTTAAATATTCGGATTTTTGTTTTTTGAAATTTAATTCGAGTTCTTCAAGCTTGTAGATAAAATCTTCATCATCGAGAGTGGCTAAAATCTGATCTCTTTCTACTAGATCACCTTCCTCTACTTTGATTTCTTCTATTATGCCTTGTTTTCTTGGGCCAATATTGCTTGTTCTGCTAGCCTTTACTTCTCCACTAGTGTTAATTGATTCAGAAAGAATTCCTTTTTCAACAGAAACTACAAAATCTGAAATATCTTTTGATTTGTTTTTCTTAAAGGAATTACTTAAAAAGACAAAAAAAGTAGCTAGGACAATTAATGCAATTCCACTTTTTATATTTAAATTCTTTTTTATTAAATTAAGCATATTTTTTTGTTATCAAACAATTAAGGATATTTAGAAACTATAGTGAATAATCGAAACGATTATGATTAACTTATCCATGATTGGTTAAGTAAACTCTATATTACAAGAAGATGATTCATTGACTAATTTATCTATAAATTTTTTCAAATGTTAAAAGCCGGAATTATTGGATTACCAAATGTTGGGAAATCAACTTTATTTAATGCACTTGTTGAAAATGCAAAAGCGCAAGCAGCAAACTTTCCCTTTTGTACCATTGAACCAAATAAAGGTATAGTTTCAGTCCCTGATCAAAGGCTGCAAAAGTTAGGTACTTTAAGTTCTAGTCAAAATATCATCCCTACTAAAATTGAATTTGTAGATATTGCGGGTCTTGTTAAAGGTGCAAGTAAAGGTGAAGGTTTAGGTAATAAATTCCTTTCCAATATTAGAGAAGTTGATGCAATTGTTCATGTCGTGAGATGTTTTGAAGATACTGAGGTAATTCATGTTTCAGGAAAGATTGATCCTTTAGATGATATCGAGATTATTAATTTGGAGCTTAATTTGGCTGATTTATCTCAGCTTCAAAAAAGAAGAGAAAGAATTAAGAAACAAGTTAAAACAAGTAAAGAAGCGGCATTAGAAGATTCTTTATTAGAGAAAATTGAGGATGAGTTACAAAAAGGTCTTTCGGTTAGGTCAATATCTTTAAGCTATAAAGAAAATGCAATGATTAAACAATTGGGCTTTCTTACTGCAAAACCAATTGTTTATGCCACTAATTTAAATGAAAATGATTTAGCTGAAGGTAATGATTTCTCTTTAAAAGTACAGGGTTTTGCAAATTCTGAAAATACAGAATGTATAAAAATTTCAGCCCAAGTTGAATCAGAATTAATAGAGTTAGAGCCTGAGGATAAAAAAGATTACCTAATGGGTTTAGGCGTAGAGGAAGGAGGATTAAAATCTTTGATAAAATCTACTTATAAATTATTAGGATTAAAAACTTATTTTACAACTGGAGAAAAAGAAACTAAAGCTTGGACAATAAAAGATGGGATGACTGCTCCACAAGCAGCAGGAGTAATACATACTGATTTTGAAAAAGGTTTTATTAGAGCTCAAACAATTTCATATCAAAATCTTATAGATTCAGGATCAATAGTTAATGCTAAAAGTAAAGGTTTACTAAGAAGTGAAGGTAAGGAATATGTAGTAAATGAAGGTGATGTTATGGAATTTTTATTTAATGTTTAAGCAAAGAAAATCTGTTAAAAATTAAGGCTTGGTATTTTGCTTTTTAACTTAATAAAAGAGATCAATAAGATAAAAAGACAACCCAAACTACTTTCAATCAAACCGAATGCAATGGTAGTAAATCCATCATCATAGCCATATTGCATCTGGGTTAAATGTGGAGGAATTGGCATTATTTCTCTACTGTATTTTCAATATCTTCTAAAAGATGTTTTGTTGATCTACTAAACCCATTGTTTTTTAAATAATTTTGAGCTTCTTTAAATTTTTCAGCTACTCTTTTAGCATAAGGAGTGTTCATTGATGTTTGAGTCATATTCAAATTGCGCCTAAATCAATTTTCGGTTTTTTGAGGATATTATGTAGGTATTCAAAAATACAAGAATACCAAAATAAGAATTTTTACTTATTGTTTAAAGATAATAGTTGTATTCTTTAAGTAAGTTCTTAAAATTTTTTAATATTTGATAATGCCAAGCTTACTATTAGTTTTTTTTACTCTTTTGATATTATTTATTTTTATATTTTTTCTATTTTTTTATAAGAAGCCATATAATCGACCAACAAAAACAAGTGGCTTTTCACAGTTAATACATACTGCCAATGAGCATGAATATAATCCTGATATTAATACTAAAAATTGGGATTTACATAAAATTAGATTAAACAAATTTGGCAGGTCTCAATATAAAGGATTAACTTTTTTTATAAGTTCCGAAGATAGGATTTACTATCTTTCTGAGAAAGGGACTAAAGTTTATTGCTAATATCAGAAATTAAATTTATAAATATTAAAAACCTAGGAATAAAAAGTGAAAAGTTCTAGTTCTATAAATTCAAAAACCTTAGGGAAATTATTAAAGAAATATAAATTAACAGCAAGAGGAAAGAAAGAAATTTTAAAAGCAGCAAAAAATAAGATTTACAACTTGGTCTGGTTTGAATAGACTTGCTAGAAAAATTGAGTTTAAAGGGTCAATTACTAATAAAAATAATTAGTTATGAAATATTTATTTTTACTTTCTGAAAAGTTTTATACCTTAATTAAATGGGAGTGGCATGTATTAAAAGAGTTAAGAAGGAAACGAAAAAAAAGTATTTTTCTTAGAGTTTCTTTTGCTCTTTTTAGCTTACTTTCAATTTTATCGATATACTTTTTCCCACCTTTTATTTTTGGAATTTTATTAGGCGATGGATTAAGATTTAGTATATTATTTCTTTGGATATGGGTTTTAAATTTGAAGTTTTTTTGAAAAAATATCTTTCCATAAGAATGCCGATTTAATATCAGTATTATGTTTCTTTAATTTATGCCAAAAATATTTAAGCAAAATAAGTTCGCTTTATTGGGAGCAAATATTTTAATTATTGTAATTTGGGTATCGTTATCATCAGTTGCCATTAATTTTTTTATTGTTGATGATGCACCTTTTTACATATATAAGATCGGATCCTTAATAAAGTTTCTTCCTCCCATTTGGGTGACTTGGTTTCTATGGATTAAGAGAGGTGGATTAAAAAGGTAGAACTAAATCGGCATATTTACTGATTTACACTTAGTCAAAATAATTTAAGCTTTGTAAGCTTACTTGAATTTATTCTTGTGAGAATTAGGTAAGGAGAGATCGTTTATAGCTAAAAAATGATCTCTTTTTTTTTATTAATAACTTTTTTAATCAAACAAAAAAGTGTTTACCAGTATCCCTATTGGCAAACACTCATGACGATTGAATTAAATACGAGCCAATTAAACTGGCAATCTATTATCTATTTCTATAACTCCTGAATCCATTTGACGTCCAATTTTAATAACTAATGACATGTCTAATCTCGAGAATTGTGACTGGTTATTAGTTATCCAATCAAGTTCAGCTAAAGTTATTACTCCAGTCGTATTAACTTTAAGAAAGAGTAAGCCTAAGTTCATTTTTTTAGTTAACTGCCTTTTTACCTTTTGCGATCATTAGTACTGGTACTAATAAATAAGCAAAGAAAGAAATGAGGAAAATATCTAAGTTCATCTTAAAAAATTCCTGGTATTATCCAGCCAAATAAGCCATAATTTACAACTAGTGCGAAGAAGCCCATCATTGCCATCCTTCCATTAGTTCTTTCTGCATTTTGCCAGTAGTTAGGTTTTGAGTTTTCCATTTGATTTGTAGTGATTGTTTGAATTAGGTTTTAAACGAAACCTGGAATTATTTGTCCAGTAGTTAGATATGCACCTATTGCAGCTATAAGTCCAATCATTGCAAATCTTCCGTTAAGTGTTTCTGCAACAACTTTTTCTTTTTCGATTGTTTTTGTTTTGGTGTTTGTTTCAGTCATTTTTTTGTTTGATAAATTTAGTTAGTTTTTGAAGTCTTGTAATTGCTTATTGGTATAAAAGATAATTGTTACCGTGAAAGAAATTACCAAAAATAGAAATTCACTTAGTGGACTCATATGCTTTAAGCAGCTTATTGTAGAGTTCAGGAGAAAGTGGTTCCATTTTTAGAAGATTCCAGGAATGATCTGACCTGTTGTTACATATGCACCTAGTAATGCAACGAAACCGATCATCGCCCAACGACCGTTAATTTTCTCAGCATTTTGAGGATAACCGTCATATGAGACAGACTCATCAATATATGGACGAGTTTCAGCAGGAAACATGTTCTGTCTTCCGCCTGATTCTGTAGTTACTTGTGAATTAGCCATTGCTAGTTATGTAATTGTTAATAAATGTAACACAAGTATTAACCAATGTAAAGTAAATAGACAATAATTACCAATTTTCGTATATAAAGTCACATAAATGATACATAACTGTTATATAAGTAGACTATTTTGTTACTTTTGTATTGATATTGATACTTTGGTTGAATTATTTTTTGAGGGTCTACTACCCATAATTCCTAAATCTTTCTTGATAAAGAATTTATATTGAGATGTCTTTTATTGATTACGGTAAATCTTTTTTTCTGAAGAGGGTTATTTAATAACTTTTAGAGTTATTCTTGCTATCCAAAATTGTATGATACTTCCGTCCAACCTTGCACTTGTAGCTCATTCCATTTTTCCCAGGCCTCGTCTAGTCGGATTTTTCTGGTAGATTTTAGACCTGCCGGCTCTCCTAGGTGATTTGTATAAAATAGATGGGTAAAGATCTTAGGATTGTTCTTTGGAGATTTTGTGCATCTATCGAAGAAGATTAGCCTACTCCCTTCAGCGTTAAGAAGGCAGCCGTTGGGCGAATCAATACTACTGCCATAAGAAAAAATAGACCAAACATTAGCTCCTCCAAGTGTCATTAAGTAGATAATACATCAGTACTATTATTTATATATTCTTTTTACTTTGATGTCAACAGTTTTATGGGTTAAGTACTTATTTACAATTTAAAAATATCTATTTTAATTAATAAACTAATATATTGTTCAATGAACCATCGAGAGGACTTAGAGTTTCAGCTTCAGAAAGTTACTCTAGCAATACAAGAAGTTATTGAGGATGTTTACATAACTGATAAGGAAAGACAAGAAAGGATTAAAAAACTAATTAATTTCAAAGAAGCAATAATCTACAAGGGAAGAGAACTTCGTATTGATTTAGAGGCGGCTTAAAGTTATCTATTTAATTTTTATAGTTAAAGGTAACAAAGGGTTGCTAATATCAATTAATTAAATAATTCAAAATCGATATTTATGTCACCTGGAACACCTGATTTAATACTTTTAATATTGGTTTTTTTGGGTCTACAAGCTTGGTGGATAATTCCAATAATTAAAAAAAATAATAAAATTAATGAAAAAGGTAAAGAATTAAGAGAAGAAATTCAGCAATTAGAAAAACTATATAGAAAGTAAAAGTTAAATATATTTTTTATCAATGTTTATATAATAAACATATTAAGTTAAGGCACATGAAAATCAAAGCATTTATTTTCCCTTTTTTAATGTTATTGCCATCTTTAATATCTCCTAAATATTCTTTTGCAGATGAAAAAATTGAAGTTATACCATTAATTCAAACCTCTAAAGGGTTAAGTGGAGAAAGTTTTAATTATCTAGAGGGAAAACCTGAATTAAGACTTTTGAAAGTGAAAATACCAGTAGGTTTAAAGACTCCAATTCATAAACATCCTTCTCCTATGTTGATACATGTCACGCGAGGAAAGTTAAAACATGTAAGAGGTAGAGTTATTAATACATTTAGAGCAGGGGATGTGTTTGTTGAGAGTAATAAAGGTGGAGAACATTATGTGCAAAGTATTGGGAAAAAACCCGCAATTCTTCATGTTGGTGTTATTTCAGTTGTGGGAGTGCCGACTACTATCAATAAATAAAATTCTTCATTTAAACCTCTTATCCATTTTGATAATTGAATTAATTTTTTTTAAGAGGAACAACTGTAATGTGAAATACCTCCATTATTAAAAAATTGACTTGGCTTTAGACGATCATATGTTTGTTCTATTTCTAATGACTGTTCTTCATATGGATTGTTGAAGATAGTTTGTAATTCTTTTATTATGCTGTAATTTCCCTCCTCAGCTTCTTCATATGCAGGAACTATCATCCATTCACGCCAAGTAAACTTTGGGTTTACCTGTTTCATTGATTTGGATATTTCTTTCAAATCGCCGTTTTTCTTTATGCAATCATGCCATTTTGTAAGCCAAATGTTCCATTTTTTAACAAGGTCCTCATTCAGAGCTAAGTAAAAACTATCTTTTAACAAAGATATATTCTCTGGGATATGAGAAAGCTTTCTGAAGAAAATAGTGAAGTCAACCTTAGAGGTAACCATAAGATTAAAAAGCTCGTTGATTAGAGCTTCTTCATATTTTTCTAAGCCAAGCTTTTTTGTCCACATTAATTGCATTTCTTTTTCCATTAATTTCGAAAAATCATTTTTGATTTGCTCTAGTTTTTCTATGTCTTCTTTATTCTTTACAAGTAAGGGTCTTAGAGATTTACAAAACATCTTAAAATTAACTTCGGCAGCAAAAGGTTGATTGAAAAATGAAAAATGTTCTCCACCTCCAGTCCAGGGTTGAAATCTTGGGTCAAATAATTCACAAAAACCAAAAGGACCATAGTCCAGAGTAAATCCTCCTGCAGCACAATTATCGCTATTAAAATTGCCTTGGCAATAACCAACTCGCATCCAGTTAGCTACTAGTGATATGAATCTTTTTCGATATAAATAAGCTAATTTAATTACCTTCTCATTAAATGATTTACTAGGATCAATGTCCTTTTTATAATTTCGATCTATAAGATGTTGCACAATAATTTTAAGCTCATTCAAAACGTTATTATGTGAATTACTTCTAACTCTGCGAGCGAAGAGTTCGAGCTGACCTACACGCAAAAATGATGGCGCGACACGTGTAGTAATTGCGGCATGATTATCAACCATAATATCAGGCTCAAAATACTTAGAACCTTTTGTGTACCATGGCCTTCTAACTATTTCTGTTCCCGAAACGTAGAGTGTTAGAGATCTTGAAGTGGGAATTCCTAAGGCGTACATCAACTCTTGTGCAAGAAATTCACGAACGCTTGATCGCAGCACAGCTCGACCATCTGCACCACGAGAATATGGTGTAGGACCTCCTCCCTTAAGTTGCATCTCCATTCTTTTCCCATTAAATAAACCTTCGAATACAGAAATTGCCCTACCATCTCCATATCCATCACCTGTCCCAAATGGACATTGCTGTATATATTCAGTACCATAAATAGACAATGCATACCCCGTTGCCCAGCCAAAAGGACTAATTGGAGAATCTGCAACTTTGATATCCCCTGAAAAAAAACTACAAAACTTTTTGTCTTTTGTAAGGTCAGCACTTAATCCCAATTCTTCAAACAATTTTGAGCTATGCGCAATATATTTTGGTTCTGGAATTGGTGTTGGAATTACCGGAACATAATGACCTGAATAAACTGGTCTAGGCTTGTGATCATTGCCATCATTTGTAGACTGAGGATCAGCGTTAAGACAATTCATTAAAGACAAATCTGCCAATTGTGAAAACTCAGAAAAATTTTTAGTTTCTTTATCTTTTGATGATTCAGATTTTCGTAACATTAAATTTTTGCCTTTGTTCTATATAGGTCTTAATTGCCTAAAGATAAACAATAATTATTATTTTATATCGATTTTTATCGATTTGAATTTAAAGTAAATTGCTTTTTGAGAAAGGACTTTTAATTGGTTAATAAAGATAAAAATGTTTAAACATATTTGTAAAATAGTTTGGTAAATTTATTATTAACTGATTCAAAAGTTTTAAATGCTTAATTCAGATAAATTAACTATTGAAAATATTGTAAATAAAACCAGGTCTAGTGAAAGAAAGTTTAAGGAAGGAAATTTTATAGGGGCAATAAAAGAAAAAAGGGAAGTAAGGTTCCTCTTGAATTCTAAATTTTGTGATAAAGATGTTGTTAGAAAATTTAAAAAAGAATTATCTTGCTTATATTCATCCAAATTTGACTTAATAAATGATCATAAATTAAGACTTGATGAATCGGAAATAAAGAAGATAGTTAAATTGTTAGAGCAAAAAAGCGATGAAAAATATCGTAAAGGAGATTTTAAAGGAGCTTTACGAGCATTGAGGAGATCAGAGAAATACTTAGCAAATTAAAATAGCCCTGTTTGATTTTTTCATAAAGTTCGTTTTCATAAATATATAGTAATTTTCTCTTTTTAAATTTATGGTCATGCCTCAATCTACTTTGGAAAGTTTGTTATTTTTTTTGGTGCTATCTTTGGTAGCTTCTTACATGGTAAAAATTAAATATGGTTCTAATTTAAAAGTACAAAAATAGTTAATTGAATTGTTCTTTTTCAATAACTTTATGTTCTTTTTTAAAGAAGACTTTTCATAATCTATTTAATAGAATATGAAACTTTAATGACTGAAAAAGAACAAATTACTTCCTTACTTTATGAACTTGCTACTCCGCAAAAGATGGGATCGTTTTTTGTAAAAAATGCAACTTCAGATTTCTTGTTTATAAGACCAAGTGGTAATCCTATAAGCGCAAAAGGATTTGAAGAAATGATGAATTCTGGTGATGTAGTTCAAGAAAAAGCTGAAATAACAAAGATACATAGGTTTGAATTTCTCAGTAGCGATGTAGCAATGTGTGTCTTTACGCTTGGAGCTAAGTTTACTTACAAGGGGGTTCTTAATGATGATTTGCCAACTGTGACTTCTATTTTTAAGAAAGTTGGAGATGCCTGGAAGATTCATTGGTTGCAAAGATCATCAGGGGAATCAGATTTATCTTTATGGGAGTAAGAAATATTATTTAGTTCATTAATGAAATTGTTATTTAAATTACCCTTTAGAAATATTCTAATAATTTTAATAGTCCTTTTTTCAGAGTTCCTAAAACGGAAGATATTTATTCTCTTCCAATATCAGAGGTGGGGAAACTTTTTTAAAAAAAGTTTGTGCTAGTTACTACGTTAGAGGAGGATTAATTGGTATTTAAGGATCAAAATCATTAAGATTTTCAGACTTGGAGAAAAGAGGAATAGCTGATTCGCAGTCAATATAAAATATAGCCAACGATGGAATTGGTTTCATGAAAGGTTATAAAAATAAATTAAGAGGGTAAGAAGATAAAGTTCTTGCAAAATAGATAATCAATCAATCTATGAAAGGCTAGAATAAATAAAATTTTTGTTAAAAGTAAATTTATATTTGTTTATTAGATTTTTTTAATATTATTTCAATTAATATTTTTTGGATAAAATATTTAAATTATCGGAAACCGAATTTAGTTTTTTCTTCGGTATCCCATAAACTAGAAATTTCCTTTAAGAGAGTTTTAACTTCAGAATTTGATGATCCCGAATCGTCTTGCAATTTTTTACAAATTTCTTTGATTTCTTCAAATGCTTGTTCAATTAATATTGTTTTTTGATCTGGGTTAGCCATATTAAACTAATAAACACCATTACAATTAAAGCCACTGCAATCTATGATCCTGAGAATATTTAGTATGAAATTATGAAATCTATAATCAAAGAAAAAAGCCCAAGTTGTAAAAATAGCAAAAGCGGAGAAAGCAAAAGCAGCATATTGGAGCCAATGAGTTCCATTCCTATCTATTCCATTTTTATCGAAATCAGAATTACTCAATTTTTTAAGTTTTTTACATCTTAAAAAATTTTTTTTATTAATGTTGAATAAGGACTAATGACTGGATTAGTTTTGGTAAAGCAAAATTGCTTTAATAATATATTATTGATTGGTATTCCATGAATCTTGATAAAGCCAGCTTAAGAAAACAAGAGTTAAGATATTCCCAAAAACGTAAATGAATCCCCACAATGGGTTATATAAATTTGCAATTATAGTAGAAATCATAAATATTATTAAACCAGCTATTGATAAATCTTTAACAGGTAAATCTTTAATATTTATAGATTTAATCATTTAAAATTTTTTGTATTAACTATATGGTAGATAGTTTAATAGTAAATTCTAAATTAATTGGTTAAATTATAGTTATTATTTTTCGCGAAGCCAACTAAATTAAAAATAAATAAAAGGTAACTTTGACAAATGGCTATCAGAATAAATAAATATTTAAGTGAAGTCGGTTACTGTTCTAGAAGAGTAGCAGATAGGCTAATTAAAGAAAGAAAAGTAACTATTAATGGTAAATTTCCAGAAATGGGTTCCAAGGTAGAGGAAGGTGATCAAGTAGAAGTTGTAGGTCAAAGAATAGAAAAATCCACGAAACAAAAAAAAATATACTTAGCGTTTAATAAACCTGTTGGAATCGTTTGCACAACAGATAGAAGAATAGAATCAGACAATATCATAGATTTCATTAAATATCCTAAAAGAATTTTTCCAATTGGAAGATTGGATAAGCTCAGTGAGGGATTGATTTTTTTAACTAACGATGGAGATATCGTAAATAAAATACTCAGAGCAAGTAATAATCATGAAAAAGAATACATCGTAATCGTTAATCGTCCAATTAACAAACACTTTATTCAAAGCATGAGTAATGGGGTTAAAATATTAGATACCATAACTAAAAAATGTTTCGTAAAACAATTGGGGCCAAAAAAATTTAAAATCATACTTACTCAAGGACTTAACCGCCAGATTAGGAGAATGTGTGAGTCCTTAGGGTACAGAGTACAATCATTAAAGCGTGTAAGAATTATGAATATTAAGTTAGACGTACCAATAGGGAAATATCGCGAATTTACCAAAGAAGAACTGTTAGCCTTAAATGGATTACTCGAAACCTCATTAAAAACCAATTGATATTGATTCTCAAAGTGTATAATTCCTAGAGAAAATAATTCAGAATTATAAAAAATTATTTAGAAAATTATTTAGAAGATGTTAAATGATAGGATTAGTTACTTTTGGATTTATGCATATTTGAATCAAAAAATAACTTCTATACATAAAAAAGAATACTTGATGAGGATTAACTCGCAGTGTTAGAGCTTAATTTTTAGTATTGGAAGTATAGTTATAACTTTTTAATTTTGGAAAAGGAAGAAAGAAGGAAAAAATATAAATCAATGTCTAGCCAAGAAAGACAAGAGCTTATCTTAAGGAAGATGAAAGCTAAAAGAATAGAAGTAGGAAGCGGAGTTCCAAATAAAAAATATGATAGTGAGGAAGTATATGAGTTAATCCATATTGCTAATTGTTTTCCAGAGTTAAGAGAAAATAGGTAACTAATGAAAGAGTTTACTTTGATAAATAAGGATAGAAGCAGGATAAAAGTATTTAAACCATTCGAAGATGTTAGTAAACCTTCTTCTAGTATTGATGCCATGGAAATAAGTTATGGATGTGTTTATAAGAGAGCTCGTAAACCAGTTATGAAAGGAAGCAGGGTAGAAAGTATAGAGGATGCAAGGAAAGAGTATAAGCAATTATTAGAAGAAGGATGGAGAAAGACTTCTATTTTTAAGAGTTTTTTTAGTGGTTAAGGAGGAACAAACTTTTGCCAATAGGCATAAGTAATATCTGGAGATATCTATGGAGGGAAATTGGAGGGGTAAATCTATAAATGAATATATACAAAATAAAAAAGACAGGCTTATAAATCTTTCTATAATTTGGATTATTAGATTAGAGTCAGGGCTACAGGATTCTGTCCTGCGACTTAGCGCTCCCAAATCATTAGGTTCTATCCCTTTTAACTGCAATTTGAAGTAATAACTGTAGTAATAAGCCTTTTTCCCTTTTAAGATATCAGACTTTCTTATTTTTAATAGATTTTCTTTAAAATTGACCTAGTACGTCATAAGGTTTTAAAAGATGCCACAAACTAATAAAAACTTTGCATGTAGTAAGGTTGGGAGAAGAATTCTATATTTAGAAGTAATTTTAAATTACTTATATATATCAAGTAATTTTATATAAATCCCCAACAATATCAATAATGCTAAACCTACACCTAGAACTGTATTTGGTTGATAATGCCAAAGCTCCTTAAAAAATTCTATATTCATTTAAAGAATTGGATATGCTATCCAACCAAATAAGGTGTAGTTAATAATGACAGCCATAAATCCAATCATTGCAAGGCGACCATTAGTCCTTTCTGCAATAAACCAATAGCTATTTGGCCATTCAAAAATCTCCCTCCTATTTGATATTTGATCTCCTGTAGTGGGAGTCTTTTCAGGAGTATTTCCCTGATCAAGATAATAATTACTATCTGGGTAAAAGCTTTCGCTTGAAAAATTATCTTTAAATTTATCCATTTTATTAGAAATTTAAATTTCTAATATCCTAAAAAGGTTTTTTTATTTATGTTGTTATATCTGCTTTTTAATATTTGATTGCTATTGCCCAATGGGAATAGCAACCAACTCTTAATTATTAGATAAGCTTAAGAAAATGATTACTCAAAAAATACATAAGATGCTATAAATGTAGAGTCTTTCAAATTTTTAAAAAGGTAATCCTCTATTAAATTAAAGCCAGAAAAAATAACTGCACCTGGAATTGTATTTATTACTCCTTAAATAAAGGAAGTTAATAATTTATTTCTATTTTTTAAAAGGCCTTTTCCAAAACAAAAATCAAAATAAAACTTAAACCAATAAAAGCTATAAATATAATTAGATAGTATTGGAGGATCAAATATGACAAGCCACTCAAAATATATTGCTCCAGGATTGTTTGGTTTAAGAGAAAGAATTGCTTTTAAAGTAAGAAGTAATATTTATAATAGATTGGAACTTTTATTAAAACCAAGGGAATATTGGAAAGTTCTTGATGTGGGAGTAACTAATGATAATTCATTTGATTCGAATTTTTTTGAGAAGAAATATCCTTACAAAAATAAAATAACTGCTGTTGGCCTAGAAGATGCAAGCTTTCTAGAAAAAAAGTATAAAGGGCTGAAATTTCTTAAGGCAAATGCATTAAATTTGCCTTTCGAAGATAATTATTTTGATTTGGCTTTTTGTTCCGCGGTTATAGAACATGTAGGCTCTTATTCTAATCAAATTCAATGTGTAAAAGAATTATCGAGGGTAAGTAATTTTTGTTTGATAACTACACCAAACAAATCATTTCCGCTAGAGTTTCATACCTTGACATTATTTCTTCATTGGTTACCACCAAGATTCTTTAGATATTTTTTACGTTTTACAGGAAGAAAGTTTTTTTCATATGAAGCAAATTTAAATCTTCTTAATCAAATTGAAATCGAAGGTATTTTTGATAAACTTAAGTTAAATTATATTCCAAATCATTTTAAATTTTTTGGTCTTAATACTAATCTTGTTTATATAATTTCTAAAAATAACCTAAATAATCTAAATAACTTTATATAAATTTTATATAAATAATTCTATTTTGAATATAACCTAAAAAAAAAGTATTTTAAAATTTCAATGTCAGGTCTAAAAAAGAAATTTAAAGAATTAAGTTATAATTTATTAAATCCTAATGAGATTCAAAAGTTATCTAAAATAAGGCCATTAGTAGTTATTTTTGATACTTTTAAGTCTTGGATTTTAATGTTAATTTGCTTTTTTCTTTCAATAAAATTTAATAATATTTTTTTAAATTTGATAGCATTGATAGTTATCACTACGCAACTTTATTCTTTACTAATAATTGCTCATGACGGGATGCACAGAAGACTTTTTCATAATAAAAATATTAATGATTTATGGAATGATTTTTTTATTTTAGGATTTATGGGAGCTATTACTAGAATAAACAATAAAAATCATCTAAATCATCATCTTAGGCTTTGCGAATTTGATGATCCCGACAGATATAAATATCAATCAAAAGGCAGATCAAGTATTAAGAAATTCTTTTTTAAGATCTCTTCATTTCCTCTTATATTTTATTCATTCAAGAATATTTTTATAACCCCCTTTTTTATAAACAAGAAATTTAATAATAAAAACAAAAAATATTTAAACATACCTTCGTATTCCTTGAGAGATCTTTTAATAATATTTTCTTGTCAAACGCTTATATTTTATTTTTTTCTTAATTATTTAAGTTTTTTAAAGTTAATTTATTTGTGGTTTATACCAATAGCACTAGCTCAATCAATTGATATATTAAGAGTTTTTTCGGAACATTCTCGTCCAATGATAGATGAAATCTCAGATCAATCATTAAGACTTGCAAATTTTAAGGTAAATTTTATGGAGAGATTATTCTTTTCTCCCCATAACATGAATTTCCATGCAACACATCATTTGTGGACTTCAATTCCTTATTATAATCTCAGAAAAGCTACAACTTTAGTTGAGCAAAATGCTCTTAAGAGAAGAGAAATCATAATGACCTATAAAAGTTATTTTGAGCCTATTAGTAACTTTTATCAATATGTCAAATCAATCTAGAATTTTGGATTATTCATTTAAGGATTACTTATGTCAAAGTAAATACCTTAAAAAATGCATTTTGTGTGGGGCAAAAGAATTCAAGAAATATTCATCAGGTTATGATTATGAATTGCAAACTTGCTCAAATAAATGGAAATTTTTAAAATGTGATAATTGCGGTCATATTCAATTAAATCCAAGACCTATTAAAGAAAACTTAAAAATAATCTATCCCATTAATTATTATTCATATGAAATAAGTAAAAAATTAAATTATTTAATTCTTAGAGGTAAGGATTTTTTAGACTTTTTAAAGTTAAAGAGTATTATTAGATTCTCTAAAAATCATATCTCTACTTATTTAGATATCGGTTGTGGTGATGGAAGATATCTTAAACTTGTCAATAAAATTTGTAAAATCCCAAAAAAAGAGATCTTTGGTACTGAAATTAATTTAAGTAATTTAAAAATATTAAAGCAAGAGGGGTTTTCAGTTTTTGATGAAAAGGAAAATCCTGAGAAATGTATTAGGAAAAATTCAATTTCACTTATTACTATGTTTCATGTAATTGAACATCTTGATAACCCTAAAGATTTTATTCTTCAAATGAGTTATTTGTTAGAAAAAAAGGGAATTATTGTAATTGAAACACCTAATGTTGATTCCTTGGATAATAGATTATTTCAAAGAACCTATTGGGGTGGATATCATTTTCCTAGGCATTGGCATTTATTTTCAAAAAAAACATTAACTAAATTAATATTGGATTCGGGTTTTGAAATTACTAATGTTAACTATCTTCCTGGACACTCTTTTTGGCTTTATTCTTTTCATCACTTATTTAAGTATGAATGGAATTTGCCATCTATAGCTAAATTTATGGATCCTATGAAAAGTAAATTATTTTTAATTATTTTTACTTTGTTTGATATTGTTAGAGCAAGATTAGGTTTTAAGACTTCATCAATAATGATAGTTGCAAGAAAAATTTGATATAGGGTGATTTCAAAATAGTATTCAAAATAAAAATTTTTATGAAATTTTATCTGAAAATTTTAGATTTACTTTTATAAATCTTACTAAACATAATACAAATATAATATGAATTCCAACACTATATCTTGGACTTCCAAGAAGTAATGAATGAAAAATTATATAAAGCATTCCTGATAAATATAAAGATCTTTCAGTCCTATTGAAAACTCTGGAAATGATGACTAAGAATGAAGTGAAAAAAGCAGGTAAATATATAAAAAAATGATACACATGCCAAATTGGTTTTGTTACCCAAGCTCCTGAAATGCTTAATACGCTTGATTCATATAATGCACCAAGATTTAGATTAATCTTCGCTATCCAGAGATTTATAAAATAACTAAAAATCTGAAAATCTGAAAATATAATCTTCAAAATATTGAAAATATTGCCTTTATAGGTATAAATTTGATCAATATCGTAATTTGATAAGAGATATTTATCAAGAGCTGCAGCTATAAAGCTGATATGATGATCTTGTGCTAAAAGTAAATAATTAAACTTGCTTCCAGGATAACTACTATAAATAAATTTGTAGTATATGAAGTAGGAAATTAAACTAGGTAATAATTGTAAGGCAAGATCTTTGTATCCTTTTGGTTTTATTAAAAATATTGAGATATAAACAGCTATAAGACCAAAAATGAATGTTGGCCTAATAAATGACGCTAAAATTAAGCAAATAGCGCGTATATATTTTTTATC
The DNA here is from genome assembly GCA_003211115.1 of Prochlorococcus sp. AG-673-M19. Classification (GTDB taxonomy): domain Bacteria; phylum Cyanobacteriota; class Cyanobacteriia; order PCC-6307; family Cyanobiaceae; genus Prochlorococcus_A. The sequence goes on along the minus strand of QCTP01000002.1, from coordinate 9,020 downwards.
AGAGACTATTCCCAAAGAAGTTAAGAATATACACGTTCCCATTGTCGAGACTGTAATAGTATCATTTATAAATGGAGGATATAGAGTTGCAATCGATAAAATTATTGCTGTTGATCTAGGATCTATATATCTTAATTGGAGTTTATTAATTGCTTTAAAACTAGAGATAATTATTGTAATACCCATAAATAATCCCAAAAGGAAAAATAGAAATTTAGAACCAATTATTGTTATTGGGGATAAGAATATTACTGAGTAAAAGGTATTTGGAATCCATATTTTGTTACTTAAAACTCTTGAAATGTCGCAAGAACCTGCATTCGCATCTTTTATTAATTCACATTTAGCTATTGATTCTGCATAAATTTCATTAGATAAAATTGAAGTTTTATCTCCTAGAAAATTATGTGCAAATGCATGGTAGAAAGAAAAGTCAGCATTAGAAAGATATAAATTTCCGTTTTTTAAACAATAAAAAAATATAGATATTAAAACAAAAATTGAAACTGGTAAAAAAAGAAATTTTACGTAGTCAATTTTTGAAATTTTATACACAATATTATTTTAACTTTAATATGTTTAATCTAATTGACAGTGCAAAAATTTGAAGTGATAGAAAACCAAGAGAAACGAATATTGAGGAAAGCAAATAAATATTTTTTTCTTGTAATGAGTATCCTTTTAATGTAATTAAGAATAATAAAAAGCAAATTATCACAGGGATAATTAAAAAAGTTAGTATTGATATTTTTAGTAATTTTTTATAAATCCTTTCAATATTTTCTTTGTTATTTGAAGTATTTTTTGACACTCTATTTTTTAAGATAATTTTTAATTCAATATATTCTCTTAGTAAAGATATAGAACAAAACATACAAGCAAGACTAGCTATAAGAGTATTAATCCCAGTAAAATAGATAGAATCAAAAAAAATAAACCTAAAAAATAAAAAGATAGATATGCTTCCTGAAAGCAAAGATAAATTTAAGTAACTTTTTCTTGGTGACATACTTATCATTAGCGCCAAATGTCTCCAACCGTCTTTCCATGTATTTAAATGGGACATCCTTTTGTTTAAAGGTTTTTTTAAAGTTGTACTTACTTCTCCTATTTTTAGTTTATAAATACTGGCTAGAGCAATCATCTCGCTTGCAAATTCCATACCATTACTATTAAGGGGGATATTTTGAAATACATCTGTTTTTAAGAGCCTAATCCCACAATGGAAGTCCTTGACATTTACGTCAAAAAGATATTTTCCTATTGATGATAAAATAGGATTACCAAGGAACTTATGCAGAAATGACATAGCCCCTTTTTCAATTCCATCATCAAATCTGTTCCCCATAATAAAATCTAGATTCTTTTGTTCATATAAATTAAGCATCTTTCCTAAACAATGAGGATCATAAGTTGCGTCTCCGTCAAGTAATAGTATAAATTCTTTTTTGGCACTTAATATCCCCTTCCTTATCGCTGAACCATAACCCTTTACTTTTTCTTCTATTACTTTTGCATTATTTTGTTTTGCAATTTTTTGAGAATTATCTGTAGATCCGTTATCAATTACTAAAATTTCATAATCTTTTATAAAAAATTTATGGGCCGATTTATGGCAAGAAATTATTGTTTCCGCAATATTTGATTCTTCATTTAGACAAGGAATAACAAAACTTATGGAATATGAAGTATCGCTCGATCCGTGCACTGGTTTAATTATATTTTTTATACTCATAAAAATTTTTATAAATTATATTTTCGATAATCCACATTTTTGTGCCAAATCTCTGAGACTTGTTTTTGCCTTGAATATGGATAATAGTGAAAAAACGTCAAGCCTTTTAATTTATTAGACTGTATGTATTTTAAAGTAAAAATACATAAGATAATCATTAGCAATTAGTAAAAATAGTAGTTTTGTAAACTAGAGCCAAAAATTGTAATAAATAGTCAAGATAATATAGTCTAAATTTTTATATTATCTTTAAAAGAATTCAAATACTGAGGCCAACTTTAGAATTCAATATTAGAGCCCTAAACCACGCGACCAACAGTCCAGGCTAAAATATTCAATCTTGCATTTTAACCATATCAAAAGATGGTTTAATTTTTTGGAACTTATTTTGTCCTGCGCGACAAGTTCTCTTCCAAATGACTGATATAAGTAAATAAATACTAGCTTTCAAGACTATGTGTAGATATGTTTTTTGAATTAAAAAGCAATTAGCCAAAATTTACACTTTGCTGAAATATCCCAAATAAATTATTACCAACTATGGCAGCAATTATTAAAACAAAGGCAACTATTGCGAAAAGAGCACTCACATCTCTTATGTCATAAGGTGATTTAAATAATGGTTTTTGATCAGTCATAATTTACTTCTTAATATTAAAATTTTAAATCATCCTATATCATTTTTTTTATATAAGTATTAAGTATTTGTCCAAGCAACTAAATATATCGACTTGTATTAGGAGACGGTTATTTACAAGGAATGTATATGAAACTTACCACCCCTTTTATAATCATTAATAATTAAACTATAGTTAGATAATCAATAAAAAAAGCCACTTTAAGTGGCTTTTTTAAGTTTGGCGAATGAACCTAGCTTGTGTAAGCTTTTCCTCTATAAGTTAGTTCATTGTGCTTTTTCTTTGCGGCTAATTTGTTTTGGACGTACTTTTGTCCTCTGTAAATTAGAGTCATGTCTTGCTCCGGTTTCGCCTTAGTCCCCGTTCCATGGCTAAGGTCGACTTGCGGCTTGCGTATTGCAAGTTGAACGTTTTGGTAGCAACCGCTACAAAACTATACTAACATAATTGGAATTTTTTGTGAAGGCCTTTATTTATTTTTAAGTTTTTTGTACATAAAAATCTATCTTTAAAATAACAATAAGATTTATGCAGGTTACATTTTGTTCAATTAATCGTTTTATTTTCAATAAACCTACTTTTTAAATGTAAAATTCAAAAGATTATAACGTTGTTTTATGTTCTCAAAAAACAAAAAATCTCCTAATAAAAGAGCTGCCGTTGTTGAAGAAAAACCTTTGTTTGCACAACTACTTCCATTTGCGAATGTAATGACTGAAAAGGTTCAGGTAGTAAATGCTTTAGCTTTTACATTAATAATGGGTGTTTCAATTTTTGGGATAGCACTTTGGAGACTTTCTGCCTTAACTTAATTATCTAATTTTTCAGGGTACTAATTTCTGATTCTTTGTTATTAATCATTGTAATAAGCCACTTAGAAGCCAAAGCTCTTGATATAGATCTGTTTTTCAGAAATCTACATATGTAAATATGTAGGTTTTTTTCGTTTTTAGCGTTGAATTTTTCTTCGAATTCTAATATCTCCTTTTCAGTTGTTTTTTTTCTTAGTTCGTCTACTAAAGCATGACTTGATGAATCATTAAAAAAATTACCAATATTTAGGCTTAATGTCATAATCAATTTATATACCTACTTAAGATGTAGCTATAGATTGATTTTTTTAAAACATTAATTTCCTATTTTTATAAATAAATTAATATTTAATTTTCTGGCTTAGCTAGCGGAAGCAGACATTTATCTGAATCACAACCCGCTGGACCTGCTTCAGAGAGCTCTCCAACATCATATTTATTTAGTGCATCAAAGAAATCATCATTTACTTTTCTTTCATTAACTTTTGCCTGTAATGATAAATATTCCTCTTTACTTATAGGTTCAAAAGGTAATCTTGGGAATGTCGCATTTGCACTGAATCGAGCTAATAATGCGGCAGATATATAACCTTCGTTATTTTCTATCGCACTATAAATAGCTTTTGCTAAATCTTCAATTTCACTCTCTCTGAATTCAACTGTTGCAGAAGTATTATGTTCTGTATAAAACTTTTGAACCTGCATGTAAAAATCGAATTGTGCAAGGGCAGAAAAATTATTTATGTCTATTTGATCTGCTCCTTCTATATTTGCCCAACTTACCTCTGTGGGAATTTCAACTAGCCATTCAGTACATCTTGGATCAAATGGATTATCAAGCAAACATCCTTTCTCATCTTTATCAGATTGAGAGGGAACCACAGAATAGCCATAATCCATACAAGCTAATGCGATAGGGTCATTCTTTCTGAAAGTTATTCTTCTTAAAAATCTTTGTGCTTTGGGTGGATGCCATCCAGGAGCTGCTCCTGTTAAAAGACTTTTAGTTCCAGCAGGTTGAACTGTTGTACATCTATTAGGCCTTCTGAGACTATGTTTATCGCAGTATTCCCATACAGTTTCTTTTACAGTTTTTCTCCAAGAGTCTAGGAATTTAGCTTCTTTCTTTTTAAATTCCTTACCTTCTTCATTATCAGGTCTCCCAGCTTCCCACCACTTTAACCATGGGGTTCCAAAGGCATGAACACAGAAATCAAATAATCCTGTAAAACTTACTCCCACAATAGGATCATACTCCCTACTTTTTCTATATCTCTCAACTTCAAATTCATGATTTAGCAAACATGCCACTGAAAGAGCAGCAGCTTTAAAAGCCTTTTTTTGTTCATCAATATTTTCTGGGTCAATCTGATTTAGATGAACTTCGGCCAAATTGCAATGAAAATCATTGCCCAAGATTTCTCCGCAAGGATTAAGTCCATATCTACTCATTCTATGATGTAATTCTTCTTCAGAAAAAGGACCATAATTAAGATTAATCCAATTTTTAGCTTCTTCTTTACCCTGTTCTGAATATATTTCTATAAATTCGTTTTTGAGATCTTCTCCATGCAAGATATCTGCATTTGATCTAGCTATTGCTTCAGGGGCAAATTGGATTGCACCTTCACCTGAATGGAATTGCTTCGTTACAGCATCCAAAATTGTTTGATAAGAGGGCTTTGTATGATAAACCCTTGTATGATTAGCCATTCTAAGAGCATCTTTTTCTGGATCAATTCTCCAATTACCATTTTCGTCTTGACTCCAAAGATTTTCTTTAGCGGATGCCGCTTCTTTATCATCAGATGCAAACTGTCTCATACCAGCGCTTCTTCTTATGTTTCCTGCAACTATAGTTACAGCTGCCTCATCAATAAGTAAGCAACATTCCACTGTATTTAGCTTCCTGCCAATAGCTTTACTTAAAAGAGAAGCAACTCGAGAGTAAAGATCTTTTAATTTAATAGGATTTGCCATTCCTCCAAACCCTTTTAATGATTCTCCTGCTGGCCTAATATCTTCTAAATTAATATGTACATCAATTTCATTATCAAGACTTTCATTACTTGATGCTTCAAGAAGATATTTATAACTATCTACCCATCCTCTTCTGCTATCGCCAACTTTTATAAAAATATCTTTGCCCTTAATTTCTAAAGAAGATTTTTCCTCTCTTTTGTCTTTAGGTGTTATTCCTACTTCGCTAACTGATTTTATGGTTATTTTATTTTTTACGGTTGGAAGATTATTTATAAAATGAGGTTCTATTATTGCTCCTGTACCACAACCCATCATTGCTAAATCCATCATTAAAGCAAATGCTTCCCAATCAATTAAATTTGTCGAAGTGCAATTATATGCTCCTGAAAAATTCTGATTTTTATTAATCCATGGAGTACCTCCAATCCATAACCATCTTCCTGAAGGTTGAGCCTTTTGATTGCTCTGCATTTCTCTCATTAGCATCAATTCTTGATCAGAGAGTTTCCCTAACTCTTTTAACCCAGATAAATTTCTTTCACCAACTTCACTCCAATTCTCTCTTTTACCAGAAGCTGTCTTTCTGCTATATGACCTAAAGAAAACAGGATAAGCAGCTGGAGCTGTCTTTGGAAAGTCATCTTTTTTAAGATTATTAGAGTTGTTCTCTGAGGAAGCTTTATTTGGTGCAATTGTCACGATAAAAAAAAAGTATGTAAATTTACCCGTAAAGGAAGAATAACTCTACCTGTGGCGTCTGCAACTATTCTTACCACTATTTAACGGTTTGTGTAAAAATATCTTTATTATGAAATCTTTGTTGATGGAATTTTATGGAAAGAACTGTTGAACCTGAATTAATGGAAAGACATGACCAGGTTATTTCTTATGCTAAAGCTGATTTTTCAGAGGGGGAGAATAATCTTATTAATCAAATAAATTATTATTTGATCAAAAATAATCTTAATTTTAATAAACAAGAATTGATTGTTGATTTGGGATGTGGACCAGGAAATATATCTGAAAAACTATCTATAAAATGGCCAAATGCAACTGTGATTGGGATTGATGGGTCTAAAGAGATGATTAAAATAGCAGAATTCAATAAAAAAAAATCTTCAAACTTTAGCCGATTAAAAAATTTACATTACATTTGCGCAGATATAAAACACCTTAAATCAAGTGATATTTCTCTAGAAAAAAATATAAGTTTATTAGTAAGCAACAGTTTAATTCACCATATTAATTATCTTGAAGATTTTTTTAATTGCATAATGAGATTATCAAGTAAGCTGACTATAAATTTTCATAAGGATTTAAAAAGACCGAATGATGAAAAATCAGCCTTAGAGCTAAAAGAAAAATGTTCAGAGAAATATAATGATATTTTGACTAATGATTATTATGCATCATTAAAGGCTTCTTACACTTCAAAAGAATTAAAAAACTATATTTTTAAAAATAAATTATTTTCTTTAGAAGTGTTTGAAGAAGGTGATCATTATTTAGTCATTTATGGTAAGGTTTAAAGTTAGTGAAATTGTTAAAATAAAGTTTAATGGGTCCAAGCACTAAAAATTTAGGTAATAAAAATATTTTAGAGGCGGTAAACAAAAGAAGAAATTTTGCGATAATTTCACATCCTGATGCTGGTAAAACAACTCTTACTGAGAAACTTCTCTTGTATGGAGGAGCTATACAGCAGGCAGGGGCAGTAAAAGCAAGAGGTAATCAAAGGAAAGCTACTTCCGACTGGATGGAACTTGAGAAACAAAGAGGGATTTCAATAACTTCAACTGTTTTGCAATTTGAATATGAAAAATCAATAATAAATCTTTTAGATACTCCTGGCCATAAAGATTTTTCTGAAGATACGTATAGAACTTTAGCCGCTGCTGACAATGCAGTTATGCTTGAAGACGCTGCTAAAGGATTAGAACCTCAAACCAGAAAATTATTTGAAGTATGCAGAATGAGAAAAATACCTATATTTACTTTTATCAACAAAATGGATAGACCAGGCAGAGAACCCTTTTCTTTACTTGATGAAATTGAATCAGAACTCGGTTTAAATACTTTGCCAGTCAATTGGCCTATAGGGATCGGAGAGGAATTTAGAGGGGTTGTTGATAGGTTTACGAGAGAAGTTATCCTATTTGATAAGGCAGTAAGGGGGAAACAGTCAAGTGAGAAAAGAATGAGTTTAGATGATAAAGAACTTTCAAAATATGTTGAGAAAGAATTGCTTGATATCTCACTTGAAGAGTTGGAAGTGCTCGACGAAGCAGGTTCAAAATTGGAAAAAGAAGAAATTTTTAATGGTTCTCTTACTCCTGTTTTTTTTGGTTCTGCGATGACTAATTTTGGGGTTAGACCCTTTTTAGATAGTTTTTTAAATATGGCTCAAAAACCTACTTCAAGAAATAGTAATAAGGGAGATATTGAGCCTGCAAGCGAGGAATTTAGCGGTTTCGTTTTCAAGTTACAGGCAAATATGGATCCAAAACATAGAGATAGAGTTGCTTTTATTAGAGTTTGTAGTGGGAAATTTGAAAAGGATATGTCAGTTAAACATTCTAGAACAGGAAAAACGATCAGATTATCACGACCTCAGAAAATATTTGGTCAAGATAGAGAAGTTGTTGATGATGCCTATCCTGGGGATGTTATTGGACTGAATAATCCTGGGATGTTTTCTATCGGAGATACCTTATATACAGGAACACATCTTGAATATGAAGGTATCCCCTCTTTTAGCCCTGAAATATTTAGTTGGCTAAGAAATCCAAATCCTTCAGCTTTTAAAAACTTTAGGAAAGGAGTAAACGAACTTCGTGAAGAAGGTGCTGTTCAAATACTCTATGACTTTGATGAAAGCAAAAGAGATCCTATTCTTGCAGCTGTTGGACAATTACAGATGGAAGTCGTTATCCATAGATTAAAAAATGAATATGGAGTAGATGCCAATCTTGAATCCATGCCATATCAAATGGCAAGATGGGTTTCAGATGGATGGCAAGCTATTAATGAATTAGGAAGAGTATTTAACTGTAGAGTAGTTAAGGATTGTTGGAATAGGCCTGTGATTCTTTTCAAGAATCAGTGGAATCTTAATCAATTTATTGAAGATAATGATACTTTAACCTTAAAAAAGGTAGCTCCTGTTGTAAGTGGAGTGGAACCAATTGTTTTATAAACTCCTAATGGATAATAGAATTGGTTAGTCTATAAATATTATTAAAAACAAATTGGATTCTAATAAAAGCAAAAACAATCCTGATAAAACACCTTATGAAATATTGGGTGTTAGTGAAAGTGCTGATTTTGAAGATATCCAGAAAGCGAGAGATATTAAAGTGAAGGAGGCTGGTGAAGATTTGCTACTTAAGGCAAGAATCGAAGCATCTTTTGATCAATTGTTAATGGGTAGTTTGAAAGCAAGGCAATCTGGGAGTGTTAGTTTCGAAGCCCAAAATGCTTCTAATAAAGAGAAACAAATTAATAAATTGATTAATAATGATTTTCCTTTGTTATCAAAAATAAAAAATTTAAATAACAATCCTAACAAGTCAAATGATTATAGTCTTCCAAAAATAACTCCTCCATCTTTTGATAATCTTTCAATCAAATTATCTGTTGGATTATTATTTTTGATATTACTTTTTATAAGTCCTGATACTTATAATAGGCTTCTACTTTCTATCTCGACATTAATACTTACTTACATTCAAATTAAATCGGGTAAAAGGTTTATTTCCTCTTTAGGATGGAGTGTCACATTTCTTTCAATTGGATTAATATTTGGTGGTTTATTTGAAACTAATTCATTTATTCAAGAAATTTCTAATAACT
>QCTP01000001.1 GCA_003211115.1 Prochlorococcus sp. AG-673-M19 | reverse complement strand
GGGCTTGAAGATAACGGCTGCAATGTTACGACCAAACCAAAAACCATGAAAAACAGCACAACTGTTTTGGCATTTATTGAAGATCCTGATGGCTATAAAATAGAGCTAATCGAAAGGGATTAGTTATGGCAGTTTCAGAATTTAATGAAGATACACAGGATCAAATATGTGATCTTATAGAGTCTTTGCAGCAAGCAGAGAAACTTAAAAATAAAGATATACGAATTTTGTTAGATAAAGTAGCTAGGAAATATGGAGGAAAAGTAGTTAATAAATAGGTACATTTATAATTACTTTGCTATAACTTAACTGAGGCCAAACCTCAATGAGTTAACTCTACGTTCAACTCCAAGACATAGATTGATTATGTATAGTAGTGTTCTCAATCTAATAACCCTTCTGGTAGTGGGAATTTCTGGAAGGGTTTCTTGTTTTTACTTTGCTATAGAAATATACAGTTAATTGTTAATGGATAAAACTACAAATTGGCTTATCAGAGTAGCTGCTTTTTTTGTTATTGGAGGATGCCTTATTACATATTTAGACTTCCAGAAAAACCATCCTTACTTTTCTCAAAACCTAGTATTGAGGATTTGATATATAAAGATTTAGATAAGAAACGTACAAATGCGGAATTTGCTGCAAAAAGGGATTCTTTAGATTACAGCAAATTTGGAAGTACAATTTTTTGTAATTCCTCATTCAATAGTTTGATTGAATCGGTAAATTATTCTAAGCAGATGGATTTGTATATTATGGGAAAAGATATCGATTTATCAAAATGGGATAATTCAATTAAAGATTATGAAAACGCAAGGTCAAAATGTAGAGACTTTAATCCTTAAATAAAGTATTTATTTATTCCTTTATTGAAAGTCATTTCTTGTATACCCTTCATACATCCTCCTGCAGGGTAGCTAATTACTTTTTTAGATATTGCACCAATACCAATAGCCACTATCCCAATACCTAATATCGCTCTAGATCTTTTGCTTGCAAGAAGAGGTTTCATTGAAATTATGTATTTATCAAATGATAGGAATATTGACATATGCTGTGTGGATTTCAAGCAGCTTCAGGAGCAAAGATACTTCTATTTTCTCTCCAACACTTACATCCTTTCAACAAGTGATCACCCTGCGGAATACGTTTTTCGTGGATTGGACAGATCAAGATAGTGGCAAAATCCTCGTTCGTACTGTAACGAAAGTGATTGCAAGTAATACATATCTTTTTTCGTTTTCTTGTTAATGTCTTTTCCTTTAAATAGTCCCATTTTTCTGGCTCCTTCATGCTGACTCTTGAAATTGGTTTGTTACTTCAGTCCATCCTCCAGCTATTAATTCATTCCATGTTTCAATGGCAGAGTCAAGATCATGAAGTCTTGAGTTTTTAATTCTTCCAGGTTCTCCCATTTCGTTTGCATAAAAAAGATGGGAATAGACTTTAATATTTTTTCGGGGTGATTTCTTGCATCTTTCGAACAAGATTAAATAACTTCCTTGTGGGTGAAGTATCCAGCCATTTGGGGCGTCAATAAGACTGCCATAAGAAAAATTAGACCAAACATTAGCTCCTCCAAGAGTCATTTAAAGAATAATACATGTGTACTATTAATATAGGGTTATTGGAATTAAATCGTCAAGTCTTTTATAACTAATAAGAAATTTTATATTTTTTCAATCGGTGCCATTGTTAATCCTTTACTGACCAATTGCTCGTGGTACAACTCTGCCTGCTCCAGGTTCCCTCTCCATACTTCTGCCGAACCTGATTTATCTACTTTAATGGCAAGATCCCAAGATCTTTTTTCACTCATACCTGGAATAATTGCTAAAAGGCATTTTGCTACATGTTCAAAAGTATTAAAATTATCATCTAAAACTATTACTCGTGCTTCAGGATATTTTGCTTTTTTTGTCTTTGATTCCAAGACTGAAGTAGGAGATGTATTAGAAAATACCATCGTTATTTTTGTTGTTTTTGTTCTTGATCTGTTTCTAACTTTTTATAGTTTAGTATTCTTACAAGTCTATACATAACTGACCAAGTTACGGTTTTCCGTTTAGAAGATAAAAATACTTTTTTCTTGTTATGTAGAGTTAAATCTTACTTCATTAAAACTTTTTTAAGGGCTAAAGGATTAAATAAATTATTCGATCAAACTCATCAAAAACAAAAAACTCTCGCATAAATAATGCAAAGGAAATAGTTAGACATCAGGATATTTATTTCCCATAAGCTCCATTAACTATTTCTGAAAAGATTTAATAATGCATATTCATCATTAATATCAGCAATTAAAAAAAATTTTTTCCTATAAATCAGTAGATATTTTTTATCTAATAAAAAATTAATACAATCAGATAACATTCTAAATAGAATAGGTAGACAATCTAAGTAGAATAACTTATCCTTAGATTACTGCTGAAAGTTCATGTCGAAGAATTGGTCTTACATAAGAGATGAATGGCTTAAGAGTACAACTATCGCGGAGGATGATGCCAAGTGGGCACTAGAAGCCTTAATTAATTCAGAAGGAGAGCTATTTGAGATAGAAAAAAAATTCAAAAACAATAAAGATGCATTAGGAGAAGTTAGAAGTTTGAAGAAAAAAGTTAAAGAAACTATTTCCTCAAAAGAAATTAGTTTAGATGATATTTCTTTAAATACCTCTAATTCCAACAAAGTTCAAATTTCCGTCCCCTCAAATCTCAATTACCTTTTAAAGGTTTGGGCAGCTGCAGAAGGTCGAGATCTATCAAGTGTTGCATTCCAGTGTTTAGAAACTGGTCTTAGAGAAATGAAAAGCAAAGGTTCAATACCTTCAATAGCCGTAACTAGATATGATTCTGCTTGTCAGAAGAGAATTGCATTAGCGGAAGTGAATAATTTATTAGAAAAATATGAACTATCTCAAAACGAACAAAAATAAAATGGGATTAAAAAAAATACATAATGAATATCGTAATTTTGTTTCATCATCTTTAAATCTAGATTTTGCTTCGCAAAATTCTGAATTTGGAATAATTTATACTCTTTACTCTGATAAATCTAATTCAATTGAAGTTGGCTTCGCTAAAAACAATAAAATGATTGAAAAAAAATTATTAAAAAGTGATCAAATTTTATTAGATAAGAAGATAGGAAAAAAGAAAGATCTTAATTTATTAATAAAAACTTTAAATGAATTTGATAGTAATCTTTCCAATAAATTAAATTTTAAATACTCAAATATCTTAATAAGACATTTATCGACTTTAGGTTGGCCCGTGGGAAGATCACTTTACAAGCAAAGAAAAATCAAAAAAGAACTTTCATACGTCTAAATTTAAATATAATCGCATTCTAGAGTTTCCCTAGTTTCTCTATTAGTAAAAGGATTAATTCCAGAGGCGTCCTCACAAAAACCTCTTACTACATCCCTTGGCAAGTAGACGTTTGTAAAATCTGCTCCTTGGATTTTTACATTTTCAAATTGAGTACTATAAGCAAAAGAATCCTCTAAATTAGTATTTGTTAAATCAGTTCCATCCAGTACTGCTGAGTCTAAAGTAACTTCTCTTAAATTAGAGTTACTTAAATTAGTATCTTTTAATTTTGCTCCATATAAACTTGCATTTTGAAGATCACAATCCGACAAGTTGGCATCCTGTAAATCTGTCAAATAGAAAGTCGCGCCTTGTAAATCAGAACCTGAAAAATCCATGCCCAATAGTGATTGTTTACCATAATCCAAGGCTGCAAAACTACTAGTTGGAAAGATTAGAGAAATCGAACAAATAATCAATATTATAAATCTCATTTAAATCTAAAAATATTTAAATAAATTCTAACTTCTGAAGAGGAAAACATGAAATATATTTTTTTTTAAATGCTATATTTATTGATATGAAAAATATGGAAAATATATTTTGGATATAAACAATTATGATGCGATTGTAGTAGGTTCAGGAGCTACTGGAGGAGTTGCTGCGCTTACTTTAGCCGAGCAAGGAATAAGAGTTCTTGTAATAGAAGCCGGTCCCGAAATTAAACGAAATGAGGCTATTAGTAGTGAGCCAAAAGATACTTTAAATAGACTATTTGGAATAGCTTCCAAAAAACACGCCAATCAAAGTCAACATCCTGGTTATTGGAAAAATAACCCTGAATTATATTCAAATGAATTAAAGCATCCTTATAGCCAACCCAAAAACAAACCTTTTCTTTGGACTCAAGGGAAGCAATATGGTGGGAGATCATTAACTTGGGGAGGCATTACCTTAAGATTTTCTCCAGAAGATTTTCATCCATCCCAACAAGATGGGTATGGTCCAGATTGGCCTATTACATACAATGAATTATCGCCTCATTATGATTTTATTGAGAAATTCTGTGGAATTTATGGGCAAAAAGATGATATTAAAGAAGTTCCGAACGGGAAATATATTGGAGAAATACCGCTTACAGATAATGAAACTATTTTTGGTAATAAAATTAAATCAAAATTAAACTATCCATTTATTCAATCTAGAGGATTTGACCGTAATTCCTCAGTCAAAGAAGACCAATGGCCTAAATCTTCAAGTGTAGGAACAACGCTCAAAAAAGCATTAAATACTGGAAATGTTCAAATACTTTCAAATCACTTAGTAGAGTCATTCGAGATAGATAAAATAACTGAGCTAGCTTCAAAGATAATTATTGTAAACCTAGAAAATGGTCAAAGATTAGCATTAAAATGCGAATTAATTATCCTGTGTGCATCAACAATATCTACACTGAGGATACTACTTAACTCGGAAAATAAATCAAACTCTTCAGGTTTTAAAGACACCTCCGAGAAATTAGGAAAATGCCTAATGGATCATATTTCTATCTGTAGATTTTTTTCGGTTCCAAATTCAATTCCGAAAAAAAATATATCTAATTCTTATCCTGAACTTTCAGGAGCAGGTAGCTTTTTTATACCTTTTGGAACAAACTTACCTAAACCTGAAAGTATTAAATTTTTAAGAGGTTATGGAATTTGGGGCGCAATTGATAGGCTAGGGATCCCTAAGTTTTTACAAAAAGATGTAAATTCCTCTATAGGTTTCCTAATCGCGCATGGTGAAGTCCTACCAAGAAAAGAGAATTCAGTATCCCTTTCAAATAAAACTGATAGTTGGGGGATTCCTATCCCTCATATTGAATTCGAATGGAGTGAAAATGAATTAGAAATGGCAAAACATATGGATTGTACAATAAGAGATTCAATAGAAGCTGCTGATGGAAAAATTAAAAGTATTGATGAGCTTATAAATCTCCCGTATGTAGATTTTTTTACTAAAAAATCTATTGCACTTTCAGGAAATCCACCACCACCAGGATATTATATACATGAAGTAGGGGGGGCAGCCATGGGATTAAGTGAGGAAGAGAGTGTTGTCAATAAATCAAATAAACTTTGGAGATGTAAAAATGTACTTGTCTTAGATGGTGCATGTTGGCCAACTTCTTCATGGCAGAGTCCTACCTTAACAATGATGGCTATAAGTAGAAGAGCATGTTTAAATATTAAAAAGACTTAGAAGGTGTAAAAAGTTGATTTACATAAATTTCTGAAACCGAACTATCAGTACAACCGTTTTGAATAAGAAAAGTCGCTAGAGCAGAATTTATAAGCTTGTATTGGTCCCAGGTAGGATTATGTAAAACAAAATCTTTCATAGTCTCATAAAGACTTTCTGAAAGTTCAGTTTCTAAAGAAACTTTAGATTGAAAAGAATTATCAAAACTATCATCGATGTAATTTTCTTTATTTATTTGATTCATAAAAAATTAACTGCATGTTTAAATATAATTGTCTATTTTTTTTTAAAAGTCAAAAATATTTTTTTATAAGCTCTACGCCTTTATTAAATGAGACTCATGTCATAAATTAGATTTAACAAAAACGAATTGCCAAAGGGACAAATTGAAAAAAGCTTTAAGAAAAGTCAATAATAATGTTGAAGTGCTGTTATTTTCGAGATGAGGCTTTATACCTAATTCTATGTGGATGTGGACGTGGAAAACCTATTATAAACTGTGGAAAATATAACCTGAAATACAATTCTGGATATCTATTAGGAATACTTATATATGATTAGTCTATTGAGACCAAAGTAAGAAAGAGACGGATGATTCAGTCTTTTTCAACTGAATTTCTTAAGATTTGATCATTACTAAGCAAGCGAAGCGTAACAGGTCCCAAAGGATGCTTTGAATTTGGGTAAACACTTTGATGATGGTGATGTTGATCTTCATGTTGATGATGATGTTCAACATAATTTTTTTCTACCGAAAGTACTGGCTGAGCATCAACATCAGTCAAGCTTTGGCTATTTGTTTCGCAGGCTCCATTACATTCAGATTCACACAAATCACAACTGAGTCCTAAGCCTTCAACATGATCATGATGACTTTCTTGTTCTAATCCAACTTCTTTTTCAAAACCAAATAAGTTCGATCTATATTTGCACAGGGAACAATTCATAAAATTATTACTTTTATCATTTAGTATTTCGTCAATCCTCTCGACAAAATTTTCAACAACGTATTTATGAGATGAAAGATATTTTGCCTCATGGAATTTAACATGAGGATTATCAAGTGCTACTATATCGCTTTGCCTTTTTATTCTTGTTACCAGTACCCCTGAAAAAAGAAAGTAAGGAAAAATAATTATGTTTTTATAACCAAGTCTTAAAACATTTCTCAAACCAGGTTCTACTAATGGAAATGTTACTCCAGAGTAAACAGTTTCTCCCCAGCCCAAACCAACTCCTTCAACTACCATTCTTGTAATTTTAGATACGTTAGAATTTGCATCAGGATCAGAAGAGCCTCTCCCAACTACTACTAATAATGATTCTTCAGGAGTTAGAGAATTATTTTTTTTGAATACTTCTTTAACTCTCTCGCAGGCTGCACTAATCATTAAATTATTAATTCCTAATTCTCTTCCATAAATTATTTCTATATCTGTTTTCTTCGCATAATTCATAAGCAAACTTGGTATATCATTTTTAACGTGCCCAGCAGCAAAAAGCATAGCTGGTATAGCTATTACTTTTTTTATAGAACTATTTCTTAATTTATCCAAAGCATCAGTAAGAGATGGCCTCGCAAATTCCAAAAAACCAAATTCAACTAATATTGATGGATATTTTTTTTGTATAAGCTTAGTTAATTCCTGAAATTCTGTAATAGCTAATTTATTTCTACTCCCATGGCCGCAAATGAGGATGCCAATTTGCTTATTTAAGTTCGAATCAAAAGTATCCAATTTTAAGCAATAACTAATAACATAATAGTAAAGAAGAATATTTAGTAGTGAAAAAAAATAACAATTTACTTGAAGTACCAAATATTAATTCCAGTGATGCTCAAGTTAAAAGCCTAATTTATAAAATAGGGGATGATTTATTTAACAGCCACTACAAATCATCATCAAAATCAGAATATCTTTGTGTTTGCAGCGGGGGTACTACATCAAGCTGCGCTAGAAATGGTTTAATTACTCTTGATTTAAGGAAAGAATATAACCATATTCATCTTGATGAGGAAAGGAATTTAATAAAAATCGGAGGTGGGGTGATTATGAAAGATCTAATGAATGTTTTAGAGAACTATAATAAAACCTTCCCTATAGGACTATCAAAACTTCCCGGAGCAGGTTACATATTAACAGGAGGAATAAGTCCGATGAGTCGAAGATATGGATTAGCTATTGATAATATTGAGTCTATAAAAGGGTACTTAGGGAACGGGACTTTTATATCATTAGAAAAAAACAATTTAAATTCAACCCAAAAACTATTATGGGAAGGACTTAAAGGTGCTGCTCCTTTTCTCGCAATAATTACAGAAATTGGCCTTAAAATATTCCAATCTCACCCTATTCAAATTATTGAAGGATTTGTAGATGATAATGAGCTCTCAAAGATTATTAATTTGGCTGAGGGCTTCCCAGAGAATTTAAGCCTTCAATGGATTTATGCAGAAGATATATATATTTATATCTTCGCGGAGATAAAAAATGATTCAGATAAAAAAATTACAAAGAACTATTTAAAAAAGATTGAAAAATTTACGTCTCTCAAAATAAAAAGTTATGAGAATTACAATCAGATAAATTTCTTCCCGAAGGAATTAGAACTTTTTGAATTGAATAAGAATAACCATTCAGAAGTAATAAGTCTTCTCGGAGGAGATTTAAAAAATAATATTCATAGTTTTGTCAAATGCATGAAAGAAATAATCCATGATAAACCAAATAGATCTTGCTATGTCGCTTCTCAACAGCTTGGAGGGAAGACAAAAGAATATGATCCTAAATCTAGTTTCTTTATTCATCGAAAAAGTACTTGGAAACCTTGGATTTATGCCGCATGGAAAAAAGATGATATTAAAGAAAGGGAAACTGTTTTAAACTGGATGAATGAATCATGGAATAAGCTAAAAATATTTTTCCCAAAAATACATCTAGCTCAAATTCATAATCATTTAAATTCTCACGAAGAAGAAGTTTATTTATCTTTTGAGGAAAGACTTGGTGAATTAAAAACTTTAAAGAATATTTATGATCCAGAAAGTATTTTGCCACCTCTATGAGGTAACTTTTTAATTATAAAAGAAATTAAAATGTCAAAATTCTCAAAATATTTATCTAAAAATTGGTTAGATGATCCAAAATCTAATATTCTTTCAGGTTTAGTAGTAGCTTTTGCAATGATTCCTGAAGCTATTGCTTTTTCAGGAATAGCGGGTGTTGATCCTAAAGTCGGACTTTATGGCGCATTCTGCTTATCCATAACAATTGCGATACTTGGTGGCAGAAGAGGAATGATAACCTCCGCCACAGGCTCAACAGCTTTATTAATGACTGGAGTTGTTGCTATTGGAGAAGCTCAGGCACCTGGAACAAATCTTGGTCTTTCCTATTTAATAGCTGCAGGATTATTAACCGGTGTTTTTCAAATACTATGGGGTTATTTAAGACTGGCTTATCAAATGCGGTTTGTTCCAACGGGTGTATTAAGCGGCTTTGTAAATGCACTTGCTTTATTAATATTTCAAGCTCAATTCCTTCAATTAGGTATAGGTATTAATGAAGGGAAACTATTAGAAAATGAACTCTCAAAATATCCGACGACTAGTCAAATACCTACTGTTTGGTTACTTGTAATTTTAGGATTAGTTATTATTTATGGATTTCCAAAAATAACAAAAGTTATCCCTTCTCAATTAGTTGCCATTGTTTTGCTTACTTTAATTAGTGTATTTTTTAAATTAGAAATTCCTACTGTTAGTGATTTAGGTACATTACCAAATGGATTCCCTAGTCTTTCCTTACCCTTTGGGGCATTAGAAAATGGGAAAGTACCATTTAACCTTTCAACTTTAGGAATCATTTTGCCCACAGCATTGGCAATCTCTCTAGTGGGTTTGATGGAAACATTTTTAACTCAAGACATATTAGATGACGCCACGGATACAAGTTCCAATAAAAACAAAGAAGCTAGAGGACAGGGTATAGCAAATATAATATCCTCTTTATTTGGAGGAATGGCAGGCTGTGCGCTTGTAGGACAATCAGTTATGAATAATGACAACGGAGGTAAATCTAGGTTATCAACTTTAACTTCAGGTTTATCATTACTACTTATGATAGTTCTATTGAAACCATGGATAGGTGCAATCCCCATGGCTGCTTTAGTAGCAATTATGATCACAATTGCTGTAAGTACTGCTGATTTAAATGGTTTAAAGAATATTAAAAAGATACCAAAAAGTGACACTGCAGTAATGCTTATGACATTTGCAGTTACGATGCTTACAAAACCACATAATCTTGCTCTAGGTGTTATTGCAGGAGTTGGTTTAGCTGCAATACTTTTCAGTAGGAAAGTTGCAAAGGTTATCACAGTTTCAAGAGTTAAAGGTAAAAACCAAATAACTTATAAAGTTGAAGGTCAATTATTTTTTGTAAGTAAAATCTATTTTCTACAAGGATTCGATATTCATGAGCATCCAAAAGATATTTTAATTGATATGTCTTTAGCTCATATTTGGGATCAGAGTGGAGTTGTAGCTCTAGATCAAATTATTAGAAAATTCAAAAATAGCGGTTCAAAAGTTGAGATTATTGGTTTAAATAAAGAAAGCTTGAACTTATTTGAGAGACTAGGAGGTCTTGAAACCTCTCACTAATTAAATTTAATTTAGACTCACTTGCTGATAACAGAACCATAACCATTGCTGAAAAAGAAGATTCCGATGAGATCTCCAAGATGTATTTGAACAATTAATATCAAAATTCTCAGGAGGAGGAACATCTCCCTTTTCTTTGTCTCTATTAATTTCGCTAATTATTCTATGCACTGTATATTCAGGATGACCTAAGTGCATAAGTTGTTTTTGATCTTTGGTTTCAAATATTGTGTAACCAACATTCTTTCCATATGCAAGTAAATTCAATTCCCCTTTTTTTTGAGCTTCTTCCATTTCAAGATCGGGCAACCCTGCAAATCTACTTTGTGGACAGATAAATTCATCATCTTGCGTACCCATCAAAGGATGACCAGGGACAAGACTCTTTAATGGGAATACCCCGAATAATTTCCTATCAAATACTGTTTTATTAACACCTGCCAAATAAGCGAGTGCAAATCCTGCCCAACACAAACCAAGGGTACTTGCACATAAATTTCTTGCTTCATTAGTAATATTTACAAATTCATCCCAATATTTAACTTCTTCGAAAGCTAAATGTTCAACTGGTGCTCCGGTAATAATTACCCCATCTAATGGTTCTGGATCATTTGCCTCATCCCATGTTGTATAAAGATTATTTAAATGGTTAAGATCCCATGTTTTATATGAATGAGTTTTTAATTTTATCCAAACAGGCTCAATTTGAAGTGGGGATAAACCAAGAGGATGTAATAAATTAAATTCATATTGCTTACCAAGGGGCATGATATTTAAAATTCCAATTCTTAATGGTCGTATATCCTGTCTTTCAGCCAAATCCGGTTCAATCCAAGAAATATGATTTTTCTCAACATCACTAATTTTGTGATAATTGCTAGGTATTATTAAAGCCAAAGAATCTCCATTAATTAAGTAATTTTTGAAAGTGCCTGCTCAAAATCTGCTTTTATATCATCAATATGCTCTATCCCAACAGATACCCTTACCATTGTTGGAGTAACACCTGCTGATAGTTGTTCTTCCTCTGATAATTGCTGGTGTGTTGTGGAAGCAGGATGAATAACTAAAGTCTTAGAGTCGCCCACATTTGCAAGATGACTAGCTAATTCCAAAGAATCAATAAATTTAACTGCATTTTCATATCCGCCATTTAAAGAGAACATAAGCATACATCCCATCCCTCTGCCTGTAGTATATTTTTTAGCTCTTGAATAATAAGGATCAGATTCCAATCCAGGAAAATTAACACTTTTAACTTGAGGATTTGAATCTAACCATTTTGCCAACTGAAGAGCGTTAGAAGTTTGTCTTTCTATTCTTAAACTTAATGTTTCTAAACCTTGTAATAACAAGAAAGAATTAAAAGGACTTTGAGCTGGGCCCCAATCTCTTAGACACTCCAGCCTAGCTCTTAAGGCAAAGGCTATATTCCTATTATCAGGGACACCTAAAGATTTGCATATATCACTCCCAAATCCGAACGCATCCCAATGTACTAAGCCGTGATAAGCAGCACTTGGTTCACTCAAAAGTGGGAATTTCCCATTTCCCCAATCAAAAGTTCCTGCATCAATAATTACTCCACCAATACTAGTTCCATGACCTCCTATCCATTTAGTTGCGCTTTCTACAACAATATCCGCACCAAAATCAATTGGTTTAATTAGAGCTCCACCTGCCCCAAGAGTATTGTCAACAATTAAAGGAATACCATTTTCCTTAGCTAAATTAGAAAGCCCTTCAAAATCGGGTATATTGAATCTAGGATTTCCCATCGATTCAACATAGATTGCTTTAGTTTTATCATCTATTTTATCTTTAAAACTATCAACACTATCTCCTTCTGCAAATTTAACTTCTATACCTAACCTCGGAAATTGAACTTTAAATTGATTGTAAGTTCCTCCATATAAAAAGGATGTAGAGACAAAATTGTCACCTGCATTCATACAATTTACTATTGCCAGAAATTGAGCAGCTTGACCTGATGAAGTTGCCAATGCAGCCATACCGCCTTCCAAAGCTGCCATCCTCTTTTCGAAGACATCAGTAGTGGGGTTCATGAGTCTTGTATAGATATTTCCAAATTCTTTTAATCCAAAAAGATTTGCTCCATGTTCAGCGTTATCAAAAACATAAGAACTTGTCTGATAAATAGGCACAGCTCTAGAGTTAGTAGTTGGATCAGGCTCTTGTCCTGCATGTAACTGAAGAGTCTCGAACTTTTGGTTACTCAAAATTTTTTAAATTAATCCTATTATCTATTTAACTTAAAAACTTCCTAAAAATAAATATAATAAAGATAAATCTTTATAAATCCACTTTTAATGATGGGTAATTTTCCCTCATAAATGATTTTAAATTTTCATTTATTTCAGATCTTAAATCTTCTGCATTTTTGATTTCGACAATAGGAAAAAAGTCATTTGCTACAGGATCTTTTTCAATAATAGATTTCCAGCTTTTACTCACATCTTTTTCAGATGTATTTAATATATTAATGAAATCAAAAGGTTCGTTATTATTTTTAGCATCATATTCTTTAAAAGCCTTTTCAATAATTTGTCTTCTATTAACAAACAAATTTTTAGCCTTCAAAGTATCTGGTAAGCCCATTACAGGTTTTAGCTCTCTAAGAAGTTTCAACTCCTCTTCAATCAAAAGAGTCCAAATACTTACTTTATCTTTGGGTACGTTAGATTCATTAAAAGTTTTTATTTCTTCAAGATAGAAATCTAACCATAAATAATAAGACTTCTCTTCAATAGATTTTTTAATAGATGCTTTTTTATTTTGAATTTTCGGAAGCAACTTCTCTGCTTTTTTTAAAAATTGTCTGTCTTCTCTTTCTAGATTTATCAAACCCCATCTTTGACTATAGTCCCATAAATCTTCATACCTTGATAAATCTTCTTGGTTCCAACCAAGAGCTTTGAGTTCATGAGAGCGATGTGATAATTCTTTATTCAAAAAAAATCCTACTTTAACTTAATAAGTCTAACTCTGAAGTTAGGATAAGTAAATAATAGAAAATAGAAACTCAATTGATTTAAAGCAATTTAGTAAGTTTTTTTCTAGTTAGTAAAGTATTTATTAATTATTTTTATTGCTTTAATATAATTTGGATTATTTTCAGAAGTTAATTTTTCATATAATTTTTTATCAACATTAATTTTATTACTATTTGAAATTAATTTCTCATAAAGTAGCTTTTTATTATCAAAAACATCTATTCCTTGAAGTTTATAATTTAGTTCTAAGCATAAATTAGGCTTTACAGATTCCTGACAAAAATTAGTTATTGCATCCGAATTAATTAACACTTCATAAATTTCTTTTTTTTCTTCAGGTTTTGCATGAAAGCATAAATAAATCAGATTGATCATCGAGCAATTATTATTTTTAATATTAAATTCCCTATAAATTTTAGGCCAAAATTTTAGTGATTTTAAGCCCTCAAGGCCTCCTTGACTTAAGTTAAATTTTTCACACCAATTAATAAACTCACTGACATCGTTAGGACATCTCTTAAGTCTTAAAAGCAAATCTGATAAAACTTGTCCTGCCTGGAAATTCCTTGTTGGCTTACCCTCGGTTGGCAAAGTCATACTACCCAAAACATCAGCTTTAACAGCATTTAGTTGAGAAAAAGTATAATCAGCTGATTCAAAAAATTTATTCCCAATATTTTCTTTGGCGATAATAATATCTTCACCATATCCAAGTTCTTTTAATGAAAAATGTGAATTTTGAAATTTATTTTCTTTTCTTACATTTTGAGAGACAGTAGCTGCTTGATCCAAGCATTGAGTTAATAAAACAGTATTGATTGTGGGCAACATTCCAGGCTTATCTGAATGAAAGTTATTTACAAAACCTGCGAATATTGAAGAAATATTTTTTATGGACTTAATGTACTGAGATTCAATATTATGTACTCCTGGCGATACCTGAATATTTGGTGACAATTGATTTAAGATTCTTGCGCCAATTAGAGCTGTTAATGAGTCAGGATGACAAAAATTAGCGGTAAAACTATCTTTGAAGTTGCGTAAGGCACCATGACGATGGAATCCTGTAAAAAAAGCTAAATCAGGATATTGATCACATAAAATATAGGGTTTTTCATTTTCTTCATCAAAACAAAATGAGCCCACAAGGCAAGCAAGGACAACATTTTCGCGATTTAAATATTTTCTTAATTCTATTGCATAACGAATATCATTTTGTATGTGATTACTATTTGAAGCGAGGATAACAATCTTACATTTTAGTAGAAGATCTTCGAGAGTATTGGTCTTTCTTTTCCCTTCAGAAGAATAATTTCCCATACCTTCAATTTTTTCTATTATTTTATGTTCCATATGGGATAGAACATCTTTAGAAAAAGCACCTAATAAATCTCTTCCAGGTCTTGGAGCTAACAGAATATTATTTGAATCAGAATGCATTGCACAGTTATAGGCTAAAGATGCTGGATATAATCCAACACTATAAAATCCCACTTTGCAATTTTCAATATCATCTAAAAATGAATAAAATGATTCTTCGTTATTTAACTCCTTAAAAAAACTATTATTCATTTTGTTCTTTATATCCATAAAATTATCTTAAGATTTGCATAATTAGCATTTTTATACATTAAACCAATTTATTGCTACCGCAAAACTTTTTATTATAAATATTGAATTTTATATTTCCAAGTTCAAGTATTATTATGAATTCAAAAGAGAGCAAAATTTCATAATAAAAATGAAACACATTAACTTGGATTTTGAAAAAATAATAATTAATTCTAAAAATATCTTATTTATTCAAGATATAGATGGTGTATGCATTCCACTGGTAAAAGACCCAATGACTAGAAAACTGGAATCAAAATTCATATTTGCAGTAAAAAATTTAGAAAAAGAATTTTTCGTCTTAACATGTGGTGAACATGATGGTCCAAGAGGGGTTAACAGAATAGTTGAAAGAAGCCTAAAAAGTATTGATCAGCCAAAAGAAAAAGGCCTTTATTTAAGAGGTTTAGCTGCATGCGGGGTTGAATATCAAGATAGTAATGGGAATATAAGTTTTGAGGGAGTATCTAAAGAAGAGGTAGATTTCTTAGCCAAAGTTCCTGACTTAATGAGGCCAATTTTTGAAAAAATAGTAAAGAAAATTTTTCCTAATATTGACCAAGAAGAAATAAATTCTCATGCTTGCAAATCAATATGTAGGACAAGGTTCTCTCCAACAATAAATTTTAATAGCCTTTTCGATTTAGTAAAAGATGATTCTGAAAAAAGAAGAATTATTCAAAAAAGCTTTGAAGATATGATGAATGAAATTATTCATAAAGCCAACGCTAAAGGACTTAAAGACTCATTTTTTCTACACATATCACCAAATCTGGGAAGCAAAGATGGAAATGAAATAATAAAACTTTCTAGTAAAAATGATATTGGGTCAACAGATATACAGCTACTTATTAAAGGAGCAGTAAAAGACTCAGGGGTCCTTTTTTTATTAAATAAATTTATTTTCGATACTACTGGTAAAGCTCCATTTGGTAGAAACTTTAATTTTAGAGACTCGCCTAAATCGATGATTGAAAAAGTAAATTTCTGCAAAAAATATATTAAATTAGAAGATATGCCAACAATTATTGGGATTGGAGACACAGTCACATCACAACAAAATAATAATAATGGTTATTCAAGAGGAGGAAGTGATCGATCATTCTTAGAATTTATACAATTATTAGGAAAAGAGTTTAAAAGTAATAATAAAATAATTTTTGTTGATAGTAGTTCAGGAGAAGTTAATAGACCTTCTACAAAAAGGTCTGGTTTAGAAGGAATAAGTGATGATGAAGACAACTTGAAGTTTGATATGATTTTTCAGAATGGTCCTAAAGAATATTTAAACTGGTTTATTGGATTTGCAAAAAATAGATCAAAATTAAAAACATAATACTTAATTAATCTTATTTAAACTAAAGTAAAATCAATCAGAACCATGATAAGTAGTTTTCCTTCAATAAATAAAGAAAAGATAGAAACACTTCAGATAAATATTGGTTATAAATGCAATCAGGCTTGTAAACATTGCCATGTAAATTCAAGTCCATTGCGTACAGAAAAAATGTCCAATGAAATAATTTCTCTTATTCCAAAAGTAATAGAAAAATATAAAATTAAAACTTTAGACATTACAGGTGGGGCTCCAGAAATGCATCCTGAATTTAGAAATCTAATTAACAGTTTAAGTGACAAAAATATTGAAATTATCGATAGATGTAATCTAACAATTTTCTTTGAAGAGGGATATGAAGACTTACCTCAATTTCTTGCTAAGAATAGAGTGAAAATAATAGCATCGCTCCCTTGCTATGAAAAGGACAATGTAGAATTACAAAGGGGCTATGGGGTCTTTGAAAAAAGTATTAATGCTTTAAAATTACTTAATAATCTAGGTTATGGGAAACGTAAAGATGGCCTGCAATTAAATCTAGTTTATAATCCTGTCAATCCTATTCTGCCACCATCGCAAGAAATCCTAGAGGCTGATTATAAAAGAATTCTTTTTGAAAAGTACAATATCTCATTTAATAATCTTTATACAATAACCAATATGCCAATTAATCGATACGCTGATTCTCTTAAGAGAGAAAATAAACTTGATCCATATAACAAATTACTTAAAGAAAATTTTAATCAAAATAATTTAGAAAACCTTATGTGTAAAAAAACGATAAGTGTTAATTGGCAAGGTCAAATTTATGATTGTGACTTTAATCAGCAAATAAATTTAAATGGAAATAATGGTCCAAAGACACTTTTTGATTTAATGAATAAATCATTTAAATTCGATTATGAAGTAGCTGTAAAGGATCATTGCTTTGCATGTACAGCCGGGGCAGGATCAAGCTGTGGAGGGACTTTATCCTAATTTCTATTAAATACAATTAGGGCATATAGCTCTAACATTTAAAGAAGATTCAATAAGTTTAAAACCATTAACTTTGGCAGCTACTTTACCAGCCTTCAATACTTCATCACTTTCAAATTCTTCAGTTCTTCCGCATCTAATACAAATTAAGTGATGATGATCTGCTGTTTCATTGCTTAATAATTCATATCTATGTCCTCCTTCACTAAGCTCTAATTCATGTAATAACCCCATCTGAACCAGAAGTCTCAAAGTTCTATATATTGTTGCGAGGGAAACTTTAGAACTAGATTTAATTAATTTCTCATGAACCTCTTCAGCACTTAAATGATTACCTGACCCAATATTCTCAAATAAATTTAAGACCTTAAGTCTTTGAGGAGTTAACCTCTTACCGTCTTTATGTAAGCCATCTCCTAAAGGAGATGTAATCACTTGATATTGAGAAGATAAAGACAATTAAGAATTAATATCTATTCTCAATAATAACCCCTTGATGAGAGTTGAACAACTTCAAACTAATAAATATTTACTAAATTTCTTACTAAGAAAAATTTGATTAAATGTGTATTATTTAAATATATATCTTTAATATTTTAGAAAAAGATTAATGTCGCATCCTTTTAAAAGAAAAATTCCAATAAAAAATGCCTTGCTAATTATAGATATTCAGGAAAAAATTATAGCTCCAATTAAAAACAAAGATTCAATAATAAAAAATATCCAAAAGTTATTAAACGCTTATCAAATCTTGGACGAAGACATTTTCGTCTCAGAACAAAATCCCCTCAAATTAGGTAAAACAATACCAACTTTATTACCGAAAATAAGTTTTAATAAAATCCAGAAAATGAATTTTAGCTTAGCTAGTAATAAAGATTTTTTAGATGAACTTAATAATAAAAAAATTACTAATTTGATAGTTTGCGGATTTGAGACACACATTTGTATAATGCAAAGTGTTTTAGAATTTTTACAAAAAGGATATAAGGTTCTGGTAATATGCGATGCCATGGGAAGTAGAAATAGTTTAGATCACGAAATTTCCTTACAAAGAATGATTAATGAAGGAGCAATTATTTCGACTACCGAATCAATAATTTTTGAAATATGTAAAACCTCAGATAGAAAAGAATTTAGAGAAATTAGAAATATAATTAAAAATTAGAGATAATTTAGGCTGGTTTATTTTTAGAGATAATTTAAACTTTAAATATTGATTATTTAAGAATTTATTGGATATGAAATTATTTACGGAAAATTTTCTTTTAGCAATTTCAATATTTATCATTGGAATAATTTTATCAATAATAATATCTAAAATATCAAAGATAATTTTAAAAAGGATTTCTAAAAGAACAAAAACAAATTTTGATGATTTTATATTTGAAACTATTACTGGAATTATAAGACCAATAGGTTTTCTTCTATCAGCCTATTTCTCAATTGATTATTTTTTTACTGAAGAAATAACTTTTATATCTGTATTGTTAAATATTAAAAAATTACTTATTTTAATAATCATTATTAAAGCCCTAAACAAAGTATTAATTAGATCTTTAACAGAATCTACCGCAAAAATTGATGATTCATCAATTAGTTCAATGATCTCATCATTAACACCATTAATTAAGGCCTTTACATGGACAATAGGATCTATTTTTTTCTTACAAAATATTGGAGTACAAATGACAGCAATTTGGGCTCTGCTTAGTGCGGGTGGGATCGGAGCAGGTTTAGCATTAAAAGATCCAGTTCAAGAATTTTTTGAATATATCACAATTCTCCTAGATAAACCTTTTCAAAAAGGTGAATTTATAAAGTCTGAAAGTGTACTAGGAATGGTAGAGAGGGTCGGAGTAAGATCCTCAAGGATAAGAAGTATCAACGGAGAAGTAATAATTATGAGCAACAGCGCATTAACTAATGGGATTATTTCAAATTATGCTCAAATGAAAAAGAGGAGACTTGTTCATAAATTGGGAGTAGTTTATGAAACTTCTCCATCCCTGATCAAAAAGATTCCAAAAATCATTAAAAAAATAGTTGAAGAAACTAAAGATGCTTCTTTTGATAGATGTCACTTTACAGATTTTGGAGACTTTAGTCTTAATTTTGAACTAGTTTATTACATCCCAACAAATAATTATTTAGCTGCGATGGAAGCACAGCAAAGTATTAATGTGCGAATCATTGAAGAATTTTCCTTAAATAATATAGAATTTGCATTCCCAACTCAAACATTAAATATTGAAAGAAACGAACCCAAATGATCTGCATAATTCTTCACTTAAATTCCAAAGCTTTAATGCAAGTTCACTTTTACTAGCTTCTTCACTTACATCACTTTCAACTAATTTATGTTTTTTATAAAAGACAAGCTTATTACTTAAATGTAAGTACTTATTTTTATTAAAATTAGATTCAAAAACAATTTGAGAAAGCAACTCTCCTGCATTTTCTACATTTTCTGAAATACCTAAAATATTTTTCGCAATAATTGAAAAAACAATGTAACCAAAGGTATTAAATTTCCTGCTATATCTAAAGAAACCCAAATCATCATTAGGAATTACAAGACCTGGGGCCCAAGTAATAACTCCTATTTTACTAGCTTGAATTTGTAATCTTTTTGCAAGTTCTTTAGCAAACAATATATTACATAATTTACTATTTTTATAAGCTTTATCAGCACTAAAATTCAAATATTTTCCTGAAATTTCCTCTTTAAAATTTGTTAAATTATTTAAATCTGCTTTATCTCCAACATTGCCTCCTGAACTCTTTGGATCATGAACATCAGATGATGTAATAATAATCCTAGATTCATCTTGATCTCTTATTAGTTCTATTAAAGTATTAACTAAGTAAAAATGTGCAAGATGATTGACAGCAAAAGTAAGTTCAATGCCTTGTTTTGAAACTTTAGGATAAAAAGATCCAGTATATTGTAATCCTGCATTTAAAATAACCACATCCAAAACAACATTTTTTTTGATTAAATAATCTCTAATTATTTGAACATTTTCCAAATTAGATAAATCAATATTTTCAATAAGATTTAAATATTTTTCTAAGTATTTTCTATCAAAATATTTTAGAAGTTTTGATAAAAAACTATCTCTTCTTGATGCAGATCTAATTGGAATATATAAATTATTTTTAGTTTTCAATAAGTTAATAGTAGAAAAAAAACCAATCCCAGAATTACCCCCCGTTATTAAAATATCCTTTTCTTTTGACATTATGATTTAAAAAAAAACTATTTATAATAAAAAATTATATATTATTTTTTTTTTGAAATCTTATAAATTATTGTTAAAACACTTAAAAAATAAGGTCTAGTCTTAGAGTCTTTTGCTTATTATTAAATCTATTCTCATTAAAGAATTTTGAATGAATTATAAAAATGAAGTTTCATATATTTTTTATGTTTCTAAAAACTTTTCAAACTTCAGAATTTATAATTAATGTCTTCCAAAAGATTGCCAGATGTACTAGTTTTAGGAGCAGGGCCGGCAGGGATGGCGATTGCATCAGCTTTAGGTAATGAGAAATTAGATGTTGAGGTTCTTTCCCCTAATGGCCCTGACGAGCCTTGGCCAAATACTTATGGTATTTGGGGAAAGGAAGTTGATCAACTTGGGTTGCAGGATTTACTTGAATATAGATGGAAAAATACTGTAAGTTTTTTTGGGCATGGATCACTTGAAGAACACCATTATGAAAATAAAGCAACCGAGCATTTTTTAGATTATGGATTATTTGATAAGAAAAAATTACATAATTACTGGTTAAATGAATGTAATAAGTCATTTATTAAATGGCATGAAGGATTTGCAGAAAAGATAAACTACAAGAAATATAAAAGTACAGTCACTACTAATAATGGCAAAACCTACTCAGCGAGATTAGTTATAGATGCGACAGGATATGATCCTGTATTTCTTAAATTAAAATCATGTGGACCATTAGCAGTTCAAACTTGTTATGGGATAGTAGGAAGTTTTAGTAAGCCTCCACTAAAAAAAGGACAGTTTGTCTTGATGGATTACCGAAATGATCATTTAAACGAGGATCAAAAGAAAGAGCCCCCAACTTTTTTATATGCAATGGATATGGGGAATGGAAAGTATTTTCTTGAAGAGACTTCACTTGGATTAGTAAATCCTTTAACAATGGAAAATTTAAAAGAAAGGTTAGAGAAAAGGCTTTCTTACAGAAATATATCAATTACGAGTATGCAACATGAAGAACTTGGTTTGTTTTTACCAATGAATATGCCTATACCAGACTTTAAACAACAAATATTAGGTTATGGAGGTGCCGCTTCAATGGTTCATCCTGCCTCAGGATATTTAATTGGTAATGTTTTAAGAAGAGCTCCACTTGTAGCGAAAGCTATATCAACCGCAATGAATGATAAGAAACTAAGCACTTATCATATTGCTAGGAAAGGTTGGGAAAGTTTATGGCCTAAAGAATTAATAAGAAAGAAATCAATTTATCAATTTGGTTTAGAAAAACTAATGAGATTCGATGAAAAGTTATTGAGGGAATTTTTTGGTAGTTTCTTTCAATTACCTAAAACTCAATGGTATGGATTTCTAACTGATACGTTATCCTTAAGAGAAATTGTATATGCAATGTGCATAATGTTTATAAAAGCCCCTTGGAGCGTTAAAAAAGGTTTAATGATTATGCATGGTAAAGAATTAAAAATGTTACTAAGGATAGTTTTACCAAATATATAATTAAAAAATGAGAACAATCTTGATAAGTGGAGCTAGCAGTGGGATAGGTCTAAATATTGCATATAGAGAGTTAAAAAATGGGAATAGAATTAGTATTGGAATAAGAGATTTAGTATCTATTAAAGGGAGCATTATTGATCCCAATAAATGGCCAAAAGGTAAAATACTCATTAATAAATACGATGCATTAGATAAATTAACTGCCGAAAAATGGATCAAAAATACAATAAATAATTATGGAGGATTTGACTCTTTAATAAACTGTTCAGGGGTCCTCTCAAAAATTCCTTTCTTATACAAAAATGGAGATGAAGAAGAAATTTTAAATACATTTAATATCAATTTTTTAGCCATTTGGAATCTATGCAGACTCTCTTGGGAACAATTATCTCAATCTAATAATGGAAGAATTATCGTTTTAGTCTCAATGAGCGGGAAAAGGTCCAAAGGAGATTTAGCCGCATATTCATCATCAAAATTTGCTTTAATGAGTCTTTGCCAAACTATGAAGAGCAAAGGGTGGGAAGAAAATATTAGAGTAACTGCGATTTGTCCTGGTTGGGTTAATACTAAAATGGCTGAGAAGATATCATCCCTAGAAAAGTCAAAAATGACTCAACCAGAAGATATAGCAGAAATATGTTCTACAATCCTAAAATTACCCATACAGTCAGTCCCATTTGAAATAGCCTTAAATTGTAATTATGAAATTTAATTTAGCCTGAACAACAAAAAAGCCATTGAAATCATCGCTATTGCTATAAAAAAACCTTTTATTCGATTCGTTAATAATGAAAATAAAGATAAATCTTCAGAAAAATATCCTCCAAAACTTCCTGTAAGAAACAAGATAATCATAGGTATCGATGCAACGCCAAATGAATAGGAAATATTTCTTAAAAATTCAAGATTAAAATAATTTAAAATTAAAAAATTTATCCCAAATAATAAAAAGGATGCGAATAAAGTTATAGAAACTTCTGCATCGAGCGTATGCGGTAAATTTCCTTTTAATTCAAATTGTTTTTTACATTCTGATATCTGTCTTTTAGTAAGCTTTAAATATCCAGTTTCAGGGATTCTTTGGGATTTATATTTTCTCAATAACCTAGCTTCAAGTGTTTCAGGCTCTTTAGTCATTATGGAAGTTAGCAATTCATCTGGTTTGAGTTTTCTAATTTTCTTATCAAGATTATCTGCCTTACCAATTCGATAAAGATCTCCAACTCTTATAAGGTAAACATATCCCGCCATTTGCGATGTAAAATTAAAATTAGTCCTATGTAGATGATACTAAAAGATTCAAAAAAATTATAATTTTTTACAAAATGAGAACAGATATTTTATATTCATTTCGTAGATGCCCATATGCAATTCGAGCTAGATGGGCATTATTAATTTGCGAAATTAAAGTACAAATCAGAGAAGTCGATTTAAAAAATAAGCCATTAGAATTTATAAATATATCAAATACTAAAACTGTTCCTATTCTAGTAAAAACAAATAATGAAGTCATAGAAGAAAGTTTAGATATTATAATCTGGGCACTTTCAGAATCAAAAAAGAAACAAATAAAGAATTTTTATATTCCTAATAGCAAAGAAGAAGAAATTTTAGAAATAATTTCCGAAAATGACAATGGTTTTAAATATCATTTAGACCGTTTTAAATATTCTGCTAGATTTAAAGAAAGTGAAGAAGATTTTCATTTCATAGAAGCTGTCAAATACATAAAAAAATGGAACAAAAAACTTACACAGAGTAGATGGCTAATTGGAGATAATCCTTCAATTGCCGATTGGTGTATTTGGCCATTTGTAAGGCAATTTAAAATTGCTTGTGAAAGTCAGAAAAAAACAAGCTATTTTGAAGATCCTATAAAAAAGTGGTTGGGAAGTTTTGAAAACCATCAACATTTTAAAAAGTTAATGCATAAATATAATCGATGGCAACCATCTAATAAAAAAGATTATTTCCCTTTTAACTAGCTTTCAAGCAATTTTCTTTTTTCAATAATT
Source organism: Prochlorococcus sp. AG-673-M19 (assembly GCA_003211115.1). GTDB lineage: Bacteria > Cyanobacteriota > Cyanobacteriia > PCC-6307 > Cyanobiaceae > Prochlorococcus_A. The sequence goes on along the minus strand of QCTP01000001.1, from coordinate 42,380 downwards.
CTTGCTAATTCTAAAAAATATCCTGCAGTTCTAAATTTTCCTATATTTTTTTCTTTGAATTCAACATCACTTCTAATTTCTGCAGTTTCAGCCATAATTAAATCCAGTTCATTAAAGCCAAGACTATATAATTCTCCAAGCTCAATCTCTCTTCCAAGCAAGTGACTCCTGAACCATTTTTCTTTATTTTCTTGAGGAGGGATATCATATGGTGTCTGGGACATAAATCAAGAAAAATATATTTTTATACTAACCTAAATTCTTATTGGTAACTTGTAAAAATCCTATTGTTAAATAAGAATGCAACGAGAATAATAAAAAAAGTTATAGATGCACAAATCTCTGTCCAATAATCTAATCCTATTTTTGAAATCATTAATGGGGCTAATACTGTAAAAAATCCTCCTGATAAGATTAATTGAGCAAAAAGTTGCTTTGATGTAAAAATAGGAAGTGTTTTAGAAATATTTTTAGGATCTGCGAGTCTTAAAAGAAGTAGTCCAGATGCAACTACACCAGTTGAATTTCCAAACTCTATTAAACTTCTCTCAAACCAGTGTTTTTCAAATACAAAGTATGCGAAATAAGCAATACAAATTAAATTCCAAATTAAACCAAAAATAGTCATTACCAAAATCAATCTCCAATTCTCAAAAACAGTAGCAATATCTAAACTTGCCATTGCTGTAAAAATCAATAAATCTGTGGATAAGATGCCAATTTCTCTTTGAAGAATATTAGATATAAATTCTGTATTATTGGTTTTTTCCAAGATATATCTAATCAAAAGTGAACCTATAAGAATAAGTGGGAATACAGGAAGTGATAAGATTATCTCTTTTGAGAATTCACCTAAGTAGTTTGAAATATACCTTAAAAGGTTAAGTATCAAAACACCAAAAGAAATTGCCAACCCAACAAAGCCAAGGTTTATTAATAAAATTCTCAAATCTGAGAAAATTCCTATTTTCATATTTGAATTTTTATTATCCGTTTTATCAACGATTTCCTCTGTATCTGAAATTCCTAAAGTTCTTCCTACAAAGATAAATATACTACCTAATAATGATGACGATAAAAGGCCCATTGTTGCCATTGCAAGTCCAAGGTCTAAGCCATCTGAGAAGCCAAGTTTATTAAAACTTTCTCCAATTATAGATGCAGCACCATGACCCCCTTCAAAACCAACCTCTATTAAACATCCCATTAAAGGATTCGTTTCCATAGAAGGAGACAATAAGTATTTGACAACTAATCCTCCTACAAAAAATTGACCAAAGCCTAATGAAAGTGCCAACAAAAACTGATTAAAAATGGGTCTAATTAAACCATTAATATTTGGGATTGGCCTACCCATCATTAATGTCGCAAATACAAGAGATAAAAGAGGAGTAGGAAAATCACTCCAGACATTTGTAATCTCCTTAGATAAGATATTAATAAGCCCGTAAGGACCTATAGATATTCCAACAATGCCAGAAATAACAGCTATGGGTAATCCAAATCTTTCTAGTTGAACAGCTAGTTTAAATTTCCTACCAAAAATCAAGAAAAAACAAATCACCCAAAATCCTAATAAACTTATTAAAAGAGAACTTGAGAAAATATTTTGATTCTGTAAGATAGAAATATTCAATTATTTTAAACTAAATACTTTTTAAATCTAATTTAATAGATAAATTTTATCAAATAAAAAAGGCCTCATTATTTGAGGCCTTTTAATATTTCTTAGTGATTAAAATTTAATCTTTAAGAGTAACAGTAGCACTATCAATATTACTGATAGCATTTGTAACTCTCTTAAAGTCAAATCCTAAAGCTCTTAGTGCATGCCAGAGATGGCCTTGAATAAAGAAGAAACCAAAGTAGTAGTGTACATTTGCCAACCAAGCCCTAGAGGTGTATTCACCATCAGGAAGGTCAACAGTATCAATCCAATAAGGAGAAATACTAAATTTCAATTCAAGTGGTTCACCAAAGAATTCAGTAGGATAAACAGTTGTGTTAGCTGCACTCCAGAAGGCTGCGATAATAGCCATCCAGCCTATTCCTGCTAATGACCAAGAGAGAACTGCTTCTGCTGAAAGAAGTCCTTTACCTTTAAATTTGGTATATTCTCCAACTTGCTTTGTAGCAATATGCCAAGCACCGCCAGTAATTTCAACAAAAGCAAGGAAAGCATGACCACCCATTACTTCTTCAAGACTATCAATAGTTAAGAAGTCTGTTTGATGATTCCAAATTTTGGCTAAGTTTAATTCATACTCAACCTGTCTTACAGAACCAATAGCTGGATCATAAATACCGTGAACTCTTGCCCATTCAACGAATGCAATAACTGCGAATCCTAGAATAATTAGATGATGACCAAGAATAAATGTCAATTTATCTGGATTATCCCATTCAATATTGAATTTTCTAGCTTTTGCAATGTCGGAGTCTTCTAAATTTCCAGGAAGAAGTAAAGAATGTAAAAGTCCTCCAGCGGCTAAAACCATAGAAGAAACTAAGTGGACTATTGCTATCGCGAGAACAGGTTTAGTATCTCCCATCGCAACCCCATTAGCATCAAACCCTATTCCAAGAGTTGCTAAATGAGGAAGAACGATTAGAGGTTGGTGTCCCATTGGGACGCTTGGGTCAAATCGTGAAAGTTCGAAAAGGGTGAAAGCACCCGCCCAGAAAACAATTAATCCTGCATGAGCCACGTGAGCAGCGATGAATTTTCCTGAGCGATTTGCTACACCTGAATTACCAGCCCACCATCCGTAGGTAGTATCTGGATTGCCATAGGTTTGCATTTAGGAATTGATTAGCTTAAACGTTTTGAGAATACTTTATATTTCAGCAAAGAGTTGAATTCACAACAAAATTGTAAAGGTTGTTAATCCTAGTTATAAACACTACAAGAAAATTGGAACGTTTATTTTCAATGTTGAAAAGATAGATTTAATCTAAATATTTATTGATTTTATAAAAAGTTTTAAAATTTTTCTTTTGGATTACTTAATGAAATATTCAAATAAAGTCTCTTTTTGCTGACATTGTTAAATCTTTATGTCATGAAAATAAAAATAATTATTGCATCATTTTCAATGAATTACTAAAAAGAGAATAAGATAACTCTTCTCATGACAATTTCCCAAAGAACTTCTAGAAAAATTTCACTAGAAATGAAATCAGAAGGGCATTACAAAAAGGCTGCTAAAACTTATCGAAAATCAGAGCAATACATAAACATGATCAACTTATATCCAATTCTTCAAACTACTTTGATTGAATGTAAAGATGAAAACTTAGTAAATTAATCATCTTCTTAGGATTTATTTTTTAATTCTGACTTGAACTTAGATTATTTATTGTTAGGCTGCTTCTTGATTAAACTGTTTTTCATAGCAATATTTTTCAATTAACTTTTTACACAATTTTGTATTGTAGAGAGCTTCAGGATTCCAAGGTTTTTTTTGTCCATAAGGACAGCTTTTCCAATGAATCCCTGGTTTTAAAAAACCATTAGCCCTCAAGTAAGAAAGTTTTACCTCAGTTGTGCCTAAATTCTCAGCAGCATAATTAGAAGAGTGCCAAATATTTCCTAACATTGTTTAAATAAATATTATTTATCCTTGATAACGTTTATTTTCTTATTTTGAAAGGGCAAAAAACTTTTAAAAAATATTTAAATTGATGAGAACACAGTCTTTATGATGAGTTTTAATTAAAATTTTTCTTAGTTTAAAATTAAGAAATATTAAATATGGATTTGTTATTAATAAAAATTTTTTTAATTCCTTCTTTTGAATCATTAGATAACTTATATTTAAAATAATCTTTTGTAATAGATTCACTTTTAGGTAGATTTAACCATCCCTCAGTCCACTCGTCCCTATTAATTAATTCCATATTAGAAATCTTTAAGCTAATTTCGACATCAAGAACAGAAACCATCAAATTTTTAAATTGATCTTTTTCCTTAATCTTGTTTACTAAAACAAAATGTCTTAATCCATTTATAGGTTTACTTGAAGTCCACTTACTTTTCATAATTTTCTAACTTTCCAATTATTTTTTACCTCCCTTAGAAATAATCTTATATTCTTTCCTTATTTGATCTAATAAAACTTTTCTTTTATTTAAATAGGTGGCAGAATCTTTTTTTGTCAAATTATATCTTTCTTTCTTGGTCAAATTCATCCATTTATTAAAACTGTTTTTATTAAAAGAAATATTTTTTTTATTTTTTAAATCTTTTTTTTCTCTAAATATTATGAAAAATATATAAAAAGAGATAAGTATTGCTAAGAAAAGAAAAATTATCATTAACTTAAAGAAGACCTTTTCAAAAGAAGATTTTTTTCTAACCAATTTTCTAACTTGATAGCATCATCAAGTGATATAGTTTCTTCCATATTTTTTAAATTCTCATTATTAAAAAGCCTAATAACAAATTGATTTTTAAGTGCTTCATCATCTCCAATCACAATAATACTTTTTGATTTTAATTTATTAGCTTTTTTAAGTTGCTTTGAAAATGATGCCCCACTAATATCTAATTCTGCTATCAAATCATAATTTCTTAGCTTTCTAGATAATTTCATAGCCAATGTTTCAGCTTTATTGCCTTTATTCACAATATAAATATCTGTTTCTCTACTTTCTTCAAGCTCATTACCAGATAAAAGAATGAGTCTTTCTAATCCAATTGCAAATCCAATTGCTGGAGTTTCTGTTCCACCCATCTGACTAACAAGATTATCATACCTTCCTCCTCCGCAAACTGTAGCTTGAGAGCCAAGAGATCCACTGGTGATTTCAAATGCTATATGTGTGTAATAATCCAAACCTCTTACTAAATTAAAATTTTCTAAATAAGGTATTTTGAGAAGTTTTAATTGTTCTTTAATATTTAAATATCTTTGAACACTTTTTTCAGACAAAAAGTCAAATAATCTGGGAGCATCTTCAAGTATTTTTTTTGTTTGAACATTTTTAGTATCCAAAATTCTTAATGGATTCTTATCTATTCTCTTTTGAGAATCTAAATCTAAAGAGTTTTTATTAACTTCTAACCATTTTAAAAATGCCTTTTGAAAATTAGACCTGTCAATATTATCCCCTAATGTATTTATTTCAAGATTAAGTTCTTTTATTCCTAATTTTTCCAAAATATCCCAAGCCAAAGTAATAATTTCGATATCACTCCTTACAGATTCGTAACCGACAAACTCAACTCCTAACTGATGAAACTGCCTTTGCCTTCCTGCTTGAGGTCTCTCATATCTAAACATTGGTCCCATATACCAAAGTTTTTGAAGAGGTTTACTTGATATTCCATTTTGTATTAATGCTCTTGCGACTGATGCAGTTCCCTCTGGTCTTAATGTGCATGACCTTTCACCTCTATCCAAAAATGTATACATCTCTTTGCTAACAACATCCGTTCCTTCACCAATACCTCTCATAAATAATTCAGTCATCTCTATTATTGGAGTCCTAATTTCCTTTACAGAAGACCTACAAAGTTGTTCTAATATTATTTTTTCAACATTTTGCCACTTTATTAATTGATCAGGTAAAAGATCTGCTGTTCCTCTAAGATTTTTAAAGTTATTCAAAGTTCTAGTTAATAATTCAATTTTTTTAAATCTAAATAGAAATTAAAATTGATGGAATTCTTTATGCAATAATTTAATTTAACATTTAGTGAAAATATTGGGAATAACTAACAAAAAAGATAGTCAGCATTGTGGATCAAAACCAAAAAAAATTGCTTTTGGCATTGCTCCTTTAGGTATTGTTTCCATTGGAATAGTTCCTATGGGTGTTATTAGTATTGGGGTAGTGCCAATGGGTGTTTTTTCTTTTGGTGCTGTTGCTATGGGGATAGTTAATTTATCAGTAGTGGGAATGGGAATAATTTCTGCTGGAATAACCACTATGGGAGTATGGGAATATTCACCCAAATCACAAAGCCATCATAATCACAGGCCTAATAATAAGATTTCAAATATTAAAAAAGGGATAATGATGCCACCCCTTTTTAAGACAAAAGAGCAAGCTGAGAAAAATGCTACAAAATATGGATGTGTGGGAGCGCATAAAATGGGTGAGGAGTGGATGCCCTGTAAAATGCACTAAAAATTTTTCAAATTATAAAAATATCAAATATTAATTTAATATCTGCACTTTAAAATCAAGACTATTTGCTTCTTCGACTGTTAATTTTTTAGCCCAAGCGCCATTCGCAGGATTATTCCAGCGAAATCCCGCTTTCTTAGCTAAAGATCTTTCTTCATAACTTACCAAAGCTTTATATAAAAATCTTGGTTCGGTCGCTTTAATAAGAAGTTCTTCTAAATTCTCACATTTTTTGAAGACCTCAGAAATATAAAAGCAATCAGACAAGGCTCGATGTAATTTCCAAACTGGGATTGAAAAAGATAGTGCAAGATCTGTTACTGATGGTCTATTTTTTAAGTTTTTTTTAAATGACCAATTAATATCCTCTAAACTGCAAATCCATTTTTTCTCAAGCTTGGGCAATCTACCTTTGCCAAACCACTTTTTGTCAAACTCTACATTATGGGCAACTATCAAATCTGAATATTCCACAAGTTTTAAAAAGAAGTTCAAGCCTTCCTCCCAAGGTTGTTTAACATTACTAACTTCTGCAGATATCCCATTAATTTGTTGGGCTTCATTAGAACTTACTGGGAATAAGAAGGAAACCTGCGAGAGGACAGATTTAGAAGTTACATGAAATAAAATACAACCTATCTCAATAATTTCATCTTTATTTTCGTCTAAACCGGTAGTTTCAGTATCAAGAATTAAAATTTTTTCTATATTTTTATTTTGATTATTAACTTCAGAATTTGAGATCGATTTATTTAAATTTTTAGGTATTTCATTAACATGATTTTTAATTTCACTATTAAGAAAATTCAATTGGTTTAATTCTTTTTTGTTAGATGATTCCAATTATCAAAAAAACTCTAATTTATCTTGACGCATTTAATATTATTTTCTCTTAAATTAATAATAATTAAACAAATAAAACTAAGAATTTAAATCTTAAAAAAAATATCCTATTAAATTTTGAATAAAATATATAAAAATGACTTTTACAAAATATCAATTTAATAATTATTGCTATTGGCCTTCAAATCCAAAAAAAATTATTGAATTCATTGGAGGAAGTTACCTGGCATCTAAACCAGATTTAACTTATAAAAGATTTATAGAAAGCTTAATAGATAAAAATTATGCAGTACACGCCTGTAAATATACTCCACAATTTGATCACCAAGAACTAGCAATAAAAGCCTGGAAAGATTTTAAAAATTGTCAGAGATCATTATCAAAAAGGATCGGAAAATCAATTCCATCAATAAGAATTGGTCATAGTCTTGGTTGTAAACTGCACTTAATTTCTCCTGATGGGGGAAGGAATTGTGAAAAATTTATATCAATAAGTTTTAATAACTTTAGTGCTAACAGATCTATTCCATTTTTAAAACAGTTATCTCAGAAATTAGAATTCAATAGTGAATTTAGCCCTAGCCCGGAAAGGACATTTGGAATAATTGAAAAAACTTATAATCAAAAAAATAATTTTCTGATAAAATTCAACTCAGATGAATTAGATCAAACAGATAGATTACTTTCTTGTCTTAGATCAAGGAAAGAAGATAACTCCAAAGGGATAAAGCTTGAAGGAACTCATACTATTATTGCTAGCGCTGGGCTAAGAGAAAATTTATTAGGTGATTGGGCTGACGATGACTTAAAAAGATTTACTATTAAACAAATATCGAATTTGATTGAAAAACCAATTTAAGTACTCTCCTTTAATTTTTCTAAAACAGAACTATCTTCAAGAGTACTAATATCTCCACTCACTTTTTCACCCGCTGCCAGTGATCTTAATATCCTTCTCATTATTTTTCCACTTCTTGTTTTAGGGAGAGCGTCAGAAATTATAATTTTGTCAGGCTTAGCAATAATACCAATTTCATTCACTACATGTTTCTTTAAGTCCTCCACTAATGCTGAAGAAGTATTCACGTCTTTTTCTAAAGATAAAAATGCAACTATAGACTCACCTTTTAAATCATCTTTTCTTCCGACAACTGCAGCCTCCGCTACTAATTTATGACTTACCAATGCCGATTCGATTTCCATAGTTCCCAATCTATGACCTGACACACTTATAACATCATCGACTCTTCCCATAATCCAAATATATCCTTCTTCATCAATTCTCGCTCCATCACCGGCGAAATAAACATTAGCTTCATCTTTATAAGAAATATATTCCCAATAACTATCTAAATATCTCTGAGAATTTCCATGAATTGTTCGCATCATCCCAGGCCAAGGTTTTTTAATAATTAAATATCCCCCCTCATTTTCGGCTACCTTTTCACCATTTTTATCAACTACTTCAACCTCAATTCCTGGCAAAGGAAATGTTGCAGAGCCTGGTTTTGTATCTACGGCTCCTGGTAGGGGACTAATCATCACACCACCTGTTTCAGTTTGCCACCATGTATCTACTATCGGACACTTATTATTACCTATTACATCTCGATACCACATCCAGGCTTCTGGGTTAATTGGTTCACCAACTGTACCTAATAGTCTCAAAGATCTTAAGTTGTATTGGTCAGGTATTTCACGTCCAGATTTCATAAATGATCTTATTGCTGTGGGTGCTGTATAAAAAATTGTAACTTTATATTTTTGGATAACTTCCCAAAAAGCTCCTAAATTAGAAGCCCTTGGAACGCCCTCAAACATAAGAGTAGTTGCTCCATTTGATAAGGGTCCATAAACTATATAACTATGACCAGTAATCCACCCAACATCTGCGGTACACCAATAAATGTCATCATCTTTTATATCAAAAATCCACTTAAATGTTAAATGCGACCAGAGATTATAACCTGCAGTTGTATGAACAACCCCTTTTGGTTTACCAGTGGATCCTGAAGTATACAATACAAATAATCTATCTTCGCTATTCATAATTTCAGGATCACACCAATCTTTTTGATCTTTTAATAATTCGTGCCACCATAAATCTCTATTTTTTACCATCGAAATATTTTTTTTAGTTCTTTTAACAACAATAACTTTTTCAACAATTTTATTTGCCCCACTTTCAATTGCTGCATCAACTGCTTTCTTAAGCTCAATTACCTTATCTTTTCTAAAACCACCATCTGCCGTAATAACAAATTTCACATTACCGTCTATTATGCGGTCCTTTAAAGCTTCTGAAGAGAAACCTCCAAAGACAACTGAATGTGGGGCTCCAATTCTTGCGCAAGCGAGCATGGCAAACATCGCTTCAGGAATCATAGGCATGTAAATACATACCAAATCACCTTTTTTAATTCCTAATTTTTTTAAAGCATTTGCGGCTTTACATACTTCTTTAAGAAGTTCCTGATAAGTATATTTTCTATTATCTCCTGGTTCTCCCTCCCAGATCAGTGCTAGTTTATTACCAAGTCCATTTTTGATATGTCTATCTAAGCAATTATATGTGATATTCAACTTACCTTCAGTGAACCACTTAAAAAATGGCTTTTCTTCCCTTTCTAGAACAGTCTGAAATGGTTCAAACCAATCAAGCTCTGAATTTGCAAAAGATTCCCAAAATTTTAATGGATTATCTAAAGATTGTTTTTTTAAATTTATTAATTCCTCGAAACTTTTTATATTTGCATTTTCAGAAAACTCTTTTGAAGGAGAGAAAACTCTCTTTTCTTCAAGAATATTGTTTATTGAATTCTTTTTATCTAATGTCATTAAATTTATTAGTAATTTAATAAACTTAATCTAAATAATTAAATTTATCAAAGACTTTTAATGGTATTTAGTAACTGAAAAATTTTTTATATTCAATAAAGACGACTCAGCACAAACTCAGGCAAAGCTAATAAAGCCCTCTTATATTCTGAATTAGGCAGCCATAATATTGATTCCTTCGAAATAGTAGCAAAATCCTCAGCTAATTTTCTCGAACGTTTTATGGCTTGAGAGTTCATTACAATATTCAAGGCATTATTTAAATCTTCCTTTTCTACAAGTTCTCTATTTATCAAAACAGATAAATTTTTATTTTCTTCTAGAGCATATAATACCGGAGCAGTTAGGTATCCACTAGCAAGATCACTTACAGCTGGTTTACCCAATTGTTTATCATCTCCCGTGAAATCAAGAATATCATCAACAACCTGGAAAGCTAGTCCAATGTTCTTTCCAAATTCGTACAAACTATTTAATTTTTTTTCATCTAAATTGCTCAAAACCCCTGCAGCCTTTGTACTGTTAGCAATTAGTGAAGCTGTTTTACAATAACTCTTATTGATATATTTTGAAAAAGTTTGTCCTGAATCAAATCGGTTTAAATTTTGCTTTATTTCTCCTTCCGCCAAATCCATGATTACTCTACTTAGTAATTTAACTACCTTTACATTATCTAGGTTTGCTAAATGCCAACTTGATTGAGCGAATAAAAAATCTCCAGCAAGTACCGCTACTCGAGTATTAAATCTACTATGAACAGTATCGACACCTCTTCTTGTTGAGGCTTCATCAACAACATCATCATGAACTAAAGATGCTGTATGAATCATTTCGGTAATCTCTGCAAGTCTTTTATGTTTTGTTGTCAAAGTAAAATTTGAAGAAATAGCTTTTGAAATCAGTAAAACTATCCCAGGACGTAACCTTTTACCACCTGCACTAAATAAATGCTCTGCTGCAGCTTGAAGGATTGGATGACCAGCACCTATTAAATTTTTCAGTTCAAGAATAAGATCATCAAGATCATTTTCAACTGGTTGTAGAAGTTCTGTTACTGTATTCATGATTAACCTCCCCTATATATTAAAGAATCAATCATTGCTTCGGAGGTAAACCAACCTAATTTCTTTATTAATTCCCAACCAATATTTTACTTTTTTAGAGAATTCTTCTTTTTTTGCAGTTACAAAGAACTTTACATTATCGTAAGAAATATTCTCGTAGCAATGATTTTTTGGAATTGTGAATGATTTATTAAATTTATTTACTAAAGCTGAAGAGGGATCAATAATACTAATATTTGAATTAATTTTATTTTTTAAAACTTCATAAATTAAAGGATAGTGACTACACCCAAGGATAATTTCTTCAATATTTTTTTTTAATAAAGGATTAAGATATAAGCTTGATAAATAATTTAACTTTTTGAAATTTAGATTAGTTTTTTCTATTTCTAATACAAATTCGGGACATGCTTGTTGGAATACTTTTATATTTTCTCCTTTAGATTCAATTGTTTTTTTATAGTATGAGGATTTAATTGTTGCGGGAGTTGCTAAAATGCCAATGAATTTTTTAGTGATTTTTTCAGAGACTGAATTAATTAGATCAAAAACAGGGATTTTTAGATTATTCTCTAAAATATCCAATGCACATGAATTTGTAGTATTGCAAGCTATTAATAATACATCCAAATTCTTATCTTCAAACCAATTACAAATTTCCTTTGCGATAGATCTTATTTGTTCAAAATCTTTTTTACCATAAGGAACTCTCTTTATATCTGCCAAATAAAAAACCTCGACATCATTACGCGTTCTCAGTAAAGAATTAAGGATGGTAAACCCCCCTATCCCACTGTCAAATATTCCTACTTTAAGTTTCACCCTGTCTTGGAAAGATATTCAAGAATACCTTTTGTGATTGCATAAGCAATTCTTTTACGATTGATCGATTTTTCTAACCTTCTAGCATCTAATCTCCCTGTTAAAAATCCTATTTCTACAAGAACTGCAGGCATTCTCGTATTTTTAATAACAAAATACCTGCCTTGTCTTACACCTCTATCTGGACTCCCTGGTGAAACTTTAAGAATTTGTTTTTGAATTTTTTTCGCTAGTAGTCTCCCCCTCCAACCTGAATAATAAAAAGTTTCCAACCCATTAATATCTCTTCTCTTACCTCTTGAGGCATTAGCATGAATACTCACGAAAATGTCAGCATCAGTTCTGTTAGCTATTGAGACTCTTGGAGGTAAATCCAAATCAACTTCATTATTTCTAGTCATTCTTACCTTGACACCTTTTTCAGTTAATAATTTTTTCACTCGCTTAGAAACATCTAGCACCACTTCTGATTCTTTAAGCCCACCTATCCCGATTGCCCCTGGATCTGGGCCACCATGACCTGGATCAATAACAACATAAAAATTATTTCTCTTAATTTCCGGCAGTTTCAAAAACTGAAAATCTCTTTTTCTTGAGTAAATCCTCTCTGACTTAGCCTTTAGATTTGTATAAGATTTATTTACAGTACCTTCACCAATACTTTTAAAAGAATTTTTTGGTGAAGAAAATAATTTAATTTCCCATCTGTTTTGATCAATACCAACCAACCTCCAATTAAGAGGTTTCAAATTATTATTAGCAGAAAATTCAACAACTAATCTTGTTTTACCTTTTATTGGTTTACCTAATCTAATTTCTTTTATTGGTCCGTTTCCCTCAATTATTCTTGGATTTTGAAGTTCTCCTGGGAAATCTATCCAAAATCTATCACCAATAATCTTCCCTCCTTTTTTAAAGTATGCTTTTAATTTTGTATTTGATTTAGTTCTTAATTCTAAAACCCCGTTAGAATTTAACATCCATGCAGCTAATGCACTAGATGATCTTGCTGGAGAAATACTTGAATTTAAAAGTAAAAATATTGATAAGCAGCGAAAAAGTTTATTAAAAAAAAACTTTGACATTATTTTGCAAAAAGTTTCGTTTTTCTATGTTTTAAGCTTGGCATCTGCTCTCTTATCTTTTTAACTCTTTCTTTATCCGCAGGAGCTATTGCAGCACCCTGTGTTTTTCCTGCATCAGACAAAACAGTTCCCCAAGGATCTATCACCATGGCATGACCATGACTTTGTCTTCTACCGTAGTGGATACCTGTTTGAGCAGGTGCTACTACATAAGCCGTATTTTCTATCGCTCTTGCTTGAAGTAAAATTTGCCAATGATCTTTTCCTGTAAAAGCTGTAAACGCAGCTGGAATCATAATAAGTTCAGCACCATTCAAAGAAAGGTTTCTATAAAGCTCTGGAAATCTAACGTCGTAACAAATAGATAATCCTATTTTACAAAGGCCTGGCACATCAACAACTGGAGGATGTTCCTTCCCAGATAAAATAGTTGATGATTCTTTGTATAAATTACCATCAGGCAAATCGACATCAAAAAGATGGATTTTGTCATATTTTGCTAATACTTGTCCATCTTTCCCAAAAAGGGCTGATCTATTAAAAGTATGTCGATTATCTCCCGCAGGAACAGGATAACCACCACCTAAAAGAAAAACTTGATATCGTTGGGACATAGTTTTTAAGAAATTAGTACACTTTATTGATAATTCTGAAGCCATCCTAAGTTTTTCATTATCCTCTCCTAAGAATGCAAAATTTTCGGGCAATCCAATTAATTCTGAACCCCTTCTAGAGGCTAATTCAATCTGTTCCTCAGCTTCAGCAAAGTTTGCTTCAACATTGGAAGTACTCGTAATTTGTAAAGCGGCTACTAAAAAATCAGTCAAGATTTCACTCCTAGATAAAAAATTTGCAAATTATGAGGCACGAATTACACCTCTCTCAACTTGAGTTGGGACAATATCTAAACAATCAAGTTCAGAACAACATTTAAAATCATCTTCATAATCACCAAGACTTGTCAATCTTTTACCATGAGTGGCTGTCTTTAAACATTTTAAGATATCATTTTTCCATGAATTCCAAAGTGCTAATGAAGCCTGTAATTCGTCATTAGAAATATTTACTTCATAACTAAAATTTTCTTTTATGTATGAAGCTAGGGCACCCGCGGCTAAAGAATCTTCAAGTGAATAAGAACCCTCCCATCCACTACCTAGTATAAGTACGTTTTTTTTATTTAAAGAAATTATTCTTTCCGCAACTGCTTTTCGATTAGGAAGAGCCATTGCGAATAAATATTCTACATTTTGTACTTTTTTTAATGATTTTGTACCATTTGTGGTGCTCATAAATAGTCTTTTACCCTGTACTGTCTCTCTCGTTACTGACAATGGGGAATTCCCTAGATCAAAACCATTAATTGTTTTCCCTCCTCTTTCAGCAAGCATTAATTTTTTACTTTCTTCCCACTTTGAAGCAGTATTTTTTAATAAATCTAGATCTGAAAAAACCTGAATTGAATCAGCCCCATTTTTCAAGGCCCAAGAAATTGTTGTTGTAGCTCTTAAAACATCGATAACAACAGCAATTTCAGAATCCGTTTCTGGAACATCATCTGCAACATGGTAGTAAGTAAGATTAATAATTAAATTCAGATCTAAATATATTATAGAAAACAGTTACTTAACTTTGAATAAATTTTTTTAAAAACAAACTTATTGATATCATATGTCTAAGAAAAATTTATAAAAATTAAACCAAATCATTAATTTGAATACAAATCATATCCGCACCGTTAAAGGTGGAGGTAGTTTACAAGGAATAATAAAAGTACCTGGAGATAAATCAATCTCCCACAGATCTTTAATAATTGGGAGTATTGCAGAAGGTGAAACCAATATTGAAGGGTTTTTATATTCTGAAGACCCACTTTCAACTGCTGATTGTTTAAGAAAATTGGGTGCTAATATTCCAGTAATAAAAAAAGATCAACCTTTTACTATAAAAGGTCTTGGTATTGATGGATTGAAAGAACCTAAAGATATTCTTGATTGCGGTAATTCTGGTACAACAATGAGATTGTTAATGGGACTTTTAGCAGGACAAGAAGGGAGGAATTTCATCTTAACTGGAGACAAATCTCTTAATGAAAGACCAATGGGGAGAGTTAGCAGGCCATTATCAATAATGGGAGGGGACATTCATGGTAGACAAAACGGTTCAAAGGCTCCAATATCAATTGCCGGGAATAAACTAAGGGGTTGTGTCATTGGAACTCCTGTAGCAAGTGCTCAAGTTAAGTCTGCAATATTATTAGCCGGGTTAAAAGCATCTGGAACCACTTCAGTTATTGAACCTACATCTTCAAGAGATCATACTGAAAGAATGCTTAAAGCATTTGGGGCTAACATAAATATAAGAGGAGAATTAGGAAGAAACATAGTAATAAAATCAGGAAATAATTTAATAGGTCAAAATATATTGATACCAGGTGATATCAGCTCAGCAGCTTTTTGGTTAATTGCCGCATCAATAGTCCCAAACTCAGACGTCATTGTTAAAAATGTAGGACTTAATCCAACAAGAACTGGGATACTAAATATTATGGATGAAATGGGATGTAATTATGAAATAGTTGAAAAATCTACAATCGCTGGAGAACCCATAGGTTCTATAAATGTAAAAGCAGCAAATAATTTGAAGCCATTTAAAATAGAAGGAGATATACTTCCAAAACTTATAGATGAAATTCCAATACTTACCGTAGCAGCTTGTTTCTGTAATGGAGTTTCAGAAATTAAAGATGCTAAAGAATTAAGAGTAAAAGAAACAGACCGCTTAAAAGTTATGGCAACGCAACTTAATAAATTTGGTGCTCACATTTTAGAAAAGGAAGACGGATTAATAATTACTGGCCAGTCTAATTTTCATTCTGCTGAAGTTGATAGTGAAACGGATCATCGTGTGTCAATGAGTCTTGCTATAGCTTCACTTTTAGCTAAGGGCTCATCAAAAATTGCAAGAGCAGAGGCTTCTAAAGTATCCTATCCTACTTTTTGGGATGACCTAGAAAAACTAATTAATTAATATAAAAGAATCATTGTCAGAATTAAAAGAAGTTGTAACTAAGGACGGTAGTATTTCACTAAGAAGTCTTATGTTTCAAGAGAATTTTCATAGTCTTGAAGGGGCTTTAAAAGAAACTGAAATTAAATTCACAAATCCTTCAGATTTAAAAAGATTTCAGGATAATTCTCTAAACGTTTTAGATATTTGTTTTGGTTTAGGATACAATTCAGCTTCATTATTTAATCAGTTAATTGGACAAAACTCTTTTATAAATTGGTATGCTTTGGAGATTGATAAGAAACCTCTGGAATATTCTCTAAGAAATAAATTATTTCAAAACCTGTGGAATCCAAAAGTTATAAAAATATTTAAATCTTTATCTCAAAATTATCAATATAAAGATGATTTTTTTGAATGCGATATATTATGGGGCGATGCCAGAGAAGCAATTAACAATATTCCGGGAAATACTAAATTCGATTTAATTTATTTAGATGGATTTTCTCCCCAAAAATGTCCTCAAGTTTGGACAATTGAATTTCTAGCCAAAGTTACTGAAAAACTTAATCCTAATGGATATTTAATAACCTATTCTTCTGCCGCTGCAATAAGAAAAACATTAAGAAATTTTGGTTTGAATATTTTTAATATTAAGCCAAATTTAATCACTAAAAATTTTTGGAGTAATGGAACAGTAGCAATAAAAAAAATTAGCGAAAAAAAATCACAAAGTAACTTATATTTTGAAAAATTATCTTCGATGGAAGAGGAACATCTATTAACTAAAGCAAGTATCCCGTATCGTGATCCTGGATTAAGTTCAAAGACAAAAGATATCATTAACAGAAGAGTTCAAGAGCAATTATTCTCTAATCTCGAGACTTCAAAAAAATGGAGAGATAAATGGGGCATGACGAAATAGACCTTAAACAGTTAAATTTAAACTAAATGCATTAAAAATATGTTATCTGTTGCGATACTAGCTGCAGGAAAGGGTACTAGGATGGCAAGCTCACTTCCTAAAGTCTTACATGAAATATCAGGTAGAACTCTTCTGCAAAGAGTTCTCGATTCTTGTAATGAGCTAAACCCAGATAAAATATTTATAGTAGTTGGGCATAAATCAAAGGAAGTAGAAAATTCGATAATTAAAAATAAAAATATTCAGTTTATTGTTCAAAATCCACAAAAGGGAACTGGACATGCTGTTCAAGTTCTTTTTCAGCAAGTAAAGAAACAAGAAGGTAAACTTCTAGTTCTAAATGGAGATGTACCACTTATTAAAGCAGAGACTTTGAAAAAACTTATAAATTTCCATGATTCTAAAAATGCAGACGTTTCCGTAATAACTACAAAGAAAAATAATCCTTATGGTTATGGAAGAGTATTTACTAAAGAAAATTTAATTAAAAAGATAGTCGAGGAAAAAGATTGTAATGAAAATCAACGTCAAAATTTATTGATAAATGCAGGAATTTACTGCTTTAGTTGGTTATCTTTATCTAAAATAATTAATACTTTAAAGAGTAATAATAAACAAAAAGAAATTTATCTAACCGATACTATTACTTTACTGAAAAAATCTTTTAGCTTAGAAGTTGAGGATAATGGAGAACTTCAAGGAATTAACAATAGAATTCAATTATCAAAATGCGAAGAAACTATTCAAACTTTAATTAAAGAGAAACATATGATTGGAGGAGTAACTTTTATTAATCCAGCAAGCTGCACAATAAGTGAAGACGCAATTATAGGATTTGATGTAATAATCGAAGCAAATACTCATATTAGGGGGAAATCTAATATTTCTAATAACTGTAAAATCGGTCCAAATACTTTCATAAAAGATACGACTGTAAATGAAAATTGCGAAATTATAAATTCAACTATTTTTGAATCCAAGATAATGGATCATGTAAAAATAGGTCCCTATAGTCATATAAGACCTAATTGTGAAATATCTTCTCAAAGCAAAATTGGTAATTTTGTTGAGATGAAAAATAGCCAATTAGATGAGCAAGTTAAAATTAATCATCTAAGTTATATTGGAGATTCTAAAATTGGGAGAAATACCAATATTGGAGCTGGAACTATTACAGCAAATTTTGATGGTACAAAAAAACATCCCACTAATATTGGGAAAAATTCTAGTATTGGAGCTAATACAGTTTTAATAGCTCCTATTAATCTTGGAGACTCAGTAACCACTGGAGCAGGCTCAGTGATCACTAAAGATTCTCAAAATAACTCTTTAGCTATAGCGAGAAGCAAACAAGTAAATATTAAAAATTGGAAAAAAAATAAAACCTAAAAATTAATCAATTGATTTAATTATTCTTTCAAGATGCCAACTACGGCTACCTTTAATAAGGACGAAATCACCTTTTTTTGTATATTTATTTATAGTTTTAGCAACTTTATTTATCTCATTAAAGAATAAGAATTTATTATTGTTTTTTAAATATTCTTCATAGTAGATTTGATCATTTTTATCACAAATGAAAATACATTTTTTTATATCTGATCTATTTATAAATTCAAAAATATCTTGATGATATTTTTTTGTTTTGGTGCCTAATTCTTGCATACTTCCAAGAATAAGAAAATGATCATTTGGAGTTTCTAATAAGCTTTCAATGCATGCTTTTACCGATTCAGGAGAAGCATTATAGGTTTCATCATATATAGTTGTTTTATTAGATGTAAGAATTTTATTCCTTCCATTCAAACTGACAAAATTAAATTTATTAGTATCTTTGAATTTTATTCCAAACTCTTTTGCAACGACATATACAAACAAGAAATTAAAGGCATTGTGAAAACCTTTAAAAGATATTTCAAACAGCTTATCTTCGATAATAATCGAATTATTAGATTTATTAAAAAATCCTTGTAGATTATTTTTATTAACATTTTGAGCTTTCTGATTTATATCTAATAGTTCTACTTTAATAATTCTTCCATTCCAATTTTTTTTTAAAGTTTCCTCTAGAGAAAATTGATTCGCGGGAATAATTACAACACCACTTGGATTTAAATGCTTAGTTATTTCGCATTTAGCAGAAGTTATATTTTCTTTTGAGCCTAGTATTCCAATGTGAGCAGTTCCAATATTTGTAATAACTGCGATATCAGGCTCAGAAAATTTAGACAAATTTTCAATCTGCCCTAGGCCTCTCATTCCCATCTCAAGTATTAAGATTTTATCTTCCAAATCAGAGGAAAGAATAGACAGACCTACCCCAATCTCATTATTGTAATTTAATTCTGTTTTTTTTATTTTTCCTAATTGTTTTAAAACCTCTCCTAGCATTTCTTTTGTTGTTGTTTTACCGACTGATCCTGTAATTCCTACAACAGGTATATTTAATTTTCTTCTTTTGAATAAAACTAGTTTCTGAAAAGCTTCTAAAGTATCAGGAACAATCCAAGCAGGGAAATCATGAGGTAGTAGATTCTGCATTCCTTCTTTAATTACAACTGCTTTTCCTCCTTTTTTTATAACCTCGTTAAGAAAATCATGTCCATCAAAATTATTACCTTTTATGGCTATGAAAAGATCGTAATTTAATATAGTTCTACTGTCTAAGCTTATATTTTTAAAAGTTTGAAATTGATTTATAAGACTCTCCCTATTTTTTATATTACCTAAAATCTTATTTACATCAGATATAGAAAAATCCATAGAAACTTAGATCATATTTTTTTTAGAGAGGGATCAGCAGATTGACCATAAGAAAACTTCTCAATTTCAGCAATATCTGGTGATGGCTCCTTAATACCACATACATCTTTATACATCAATTCATATTCTAACGCTGATCTTTGCCAACTAAATTCTTGACTCATAGCTCTAAGTTGTAATGATTTCCAACTATCTTTATGTCTAAATGCTTCCCAGGATCTTACTAAAGCAGTATAAAAGTCAATAGGTTCAAATCGATCAAAACAGAAACCTGTACCAATATTGTTCTCTGGATCATGAGGTAAAACAGTATCAACCAATCCTCCAACTCTTCTTACTATTGGAATTGATCCATACCTCATAGCAAGTAATTGACTAATACCGCAAGGTTCGAATCTACTTGGCATTAAGAATGCATCAGAGCCTCCATATATAAGTCTTGATAAAGAATCATCATAGGTAAGGAACACTGAAAATCTCCCGGGATAATCTAATGCCAATTGCCACAAACCAGATTCTAAATATTTATCACCTGTACCTAAAATAGCTATTTGGGAATCTGTATATGCGAGTAATCTTCTAGAAACTTGTAAAACCAAATCAACACCTTTTTGATCAACTAATCTACTTACCATGCCTAAAAGATATTTTTTACTATTAACTTCAAGTCCCATTTCTTTTTGAAGAATTTTCTTATTTTCTGATCTTCTTTCTAAATTTTTAATATTGAATGTTGAAGGTAAAACTTTATCTTTATCTGGGTCCCATTCATTTAGATCAATCCCATTAAGGATTCCTCTTAATTTCCCAGAAATATAATTCAACAAACCCTCAAGGCTTTCCCCGTACTCATGAGTTTTTATCTCATCGGCATATGTTGGAGAAACAGCATTAACCCTATCCGCATATAACATTGCAGCCGCCATTGTATGATCCCCATGCATATACCAAGGGCACCAAGTCATTTTTTCAAGTTTCCATCTCCAAGGGCCTTGATATTTTAGATTATGTATAGTAAAAACAGTACTCACTTCAGGATCTTGATGCATCCATACTGGAATCATTCCAGTATGCCAATCATGACAATGTAGAACCTGGGGCTTCCAACAATTCCAAGAAAATTCTGCAGTAGCACTAGCAAAAAATGTAAATCGCCAGTCTTCATCATCTCCACCATATATCTGTCCTGAATCAAAAGTTGGATGCCCCACTAAATAAATGATGTAATTATGTATTGGATGTTTTGCTTCATATACAGAGAAATCATTGCCCATTGTATTAGATCTAAATACTGGTTCACTTGAAACTTCTAGTAAATTCCACAATTTGCCATAACCTGGAATTATTACCCTTACGTCGTGACCTAGGTTTATTAATGATGGTGGTAATGAACCCACGACATCTCCCATCCCTCCAACTTTTATCATCGGAGCACATTCAGCAGCAGCAAGAAGAATTCTCATTGATTAGTTCATTATAAAAAGTGCTTTTAGAAGAGAAAGAAGCTATTAAGGCGTCCATCCATAATCAGAAAAGTCAGGTGAGCGTTTCTCTAGGAAGGCATCTTTACCCTCTTTAGCTTCATCCGTAGAATAAAATAACTGAGTTGTGTACCCAGATAATTCTTGAATACCTGCTATACCATCACACTCAGCATTAAATGATGCCTTAAGTATTCGAATAGCAGTTGGACTATTTCGTAAAATCTCTCTTGCCCAGATTACACCCTCAGCTTCTAATTCTTCAATCTTTGTAATCGCATTTACTAAACCCATATCTAAGGCTTCTTTAGAATTATATTTTCTACATAGAAACCAAATTTCCTTTGCTTTCCTTGGTCCAACTACTCGAGCTAAATAGCTTGAACCAAATCCGGCATCAAAACTTCCAACCCTAGGACCTGTTTGGCCAAATATTGCATTTTCAGAAGCAATACTTAAATCACAAACGAGATGTAAAACTTGCCCACCGCCTATTGCGAAACCAGGTACTAAAGCTATAACCACTTTAGGTATGGTTCTTATTAATCTTTGCAATTCCAAAACATTTAATCTTTGATTACCCTCATCATCTTCATATCCATTTTGACCTCTAACACTTTGATCCCCTCCTGAACAAAAAGAAAAAATTCCTTTTTTATCTGGGCCTGCACCTGTTAATAAAATTACTCCTATACTATTATCATTTTTTACAAGATTAAACGCATCTAAGAGCTCACAAATTGTTTTTGGACGAAATGCATTTCTTTTCTCAGGGCGATTAATGGCGATTCTCGCGATTCCATCTTCACTCTTATGAAACAAGATATCTTTATAAGACTTACATTCAGTCCAATTAACTGTAGTATCTCCAGGTAAAACTTTCATCTATTTAAATAAGTTAAAAAAAGCAAATTCATTAATCGTTAAGAATCTTTTTTAAGATTAAATCTCTTTCTTTCATTTCATTTTCTACATTAATATCAACTTTAATTATTACTGATTTTTGCATAGAAAGGCTCCAATCAAAAGCATCTCTTAATTTATTAAAATCTGAAACATTTTTATATGGGACTTGATAACCATTTGCAATGTTTGCCCAGTTTATAGATTTAGGCATTAAAAAAAGTTTCTTTAATTCTTTTTCATCTAAATTATTTTTATATAAATTTTTAAATATATTCCCACCATTATTATTAATCAATAAGATAGTTAAATTTAAATCAATCGCATTTTCAATAAGGAACCCATTGATATCATGAATTAATGCTAAATCTCCAGTAACCAGAAGTAAAGGATTAGTGATTCGCGCAATACCTAATGCAAGGGATAAAGTTCCATCTATCCCTGATGCCCCTCTAAAACTAAAACATTTTCTTGTTAAAGTTCTATTTTCAGAAAATGTAAGCCAATCTCTAATAGGACTACTTGCAGAGAGCATAATAGGATAATTTTTTGGCCAAATTCTAGGTACATAATTTGCAATTTTATATTCATTAATTTCTTTATTTGAAAATAGTTCTTTATTTATAATTTCCTTTATTTTTTTGTCTTCACTCTTTAAAACTTTAACTAATTTGATTAAAGGTTTCCTCTTTTTTTGAACATATGAAAACTCTCCTATGAATTGTTTTACAAAATTACTTATGCCAAATTCATATTCTAAAGATTTTTTAAAAGGATCTAATTTTTTTGCATTATTTTCTTTTACAAGAATTTGTAATCCTTCAAAATTTAATAAAAAATTCTCTAAATCATTAGAAGATGAAACAGGTCCAAGCCTTAAGATCTGTTCACATTGAATAACATCTTTATTTTTTTTAAGAATTAATTCCCAATTTTCTACTAATCCTCTTAAGTTAGCTAAAACTCCCGAGACAGGATCAACGAAAACTGGCCAACCTGTAATTGCTTGTAATTGTTCTAAAGCAACATTAAAAGAACCTAAATCACTAGTCGAACCTTGATATGGACCAACAATAATAATTCCAGGTTTAGAAAAATTTAAACTTTTAAAAATCTTTTTTGAAAATTGAATTTTATTTTTTTGATTATTATCTTTTAAGAATTGATAGTTTTTGTTTAAATAAAAATCTTTCAAATACCTCGAGAATCTTTTTTTTATTTTTTAAAGATATATCTAAAGGTTTTTCAAATGGAAGATTTAAATGAATAGGACCGGGCGATTGTAATATTTGTTTTTTTATAATTTCTAATATTTTCAAAATATCATCGTCATTATTTTCATGAATCCCTTCTAAGTTGGTACTCAAATTACTTCTGCAAGCTGATTTCAAAAATTCTTCTTGATTAACTGTTTGATTAGAACCACAATTTTTTAATCTTAAAGGTCTATCAGCAGTTATAAACACTATTGATTTACATGATTTATCAGCCTCAATAGCAGCCGGCAATAAGTTCCCAACAGCTGTTCCTGATGTTGTTACAACTAATGAAACATCTCCAGATGCAGTAGAAATTCCAAGGGCATGAAACCCAGCTGATCTCTCGTCTATTGAATTAAATACATTTAAAATCCCAAGCTTGTTTAATTCTCCTGCTGCTATTGCTAAAGGGGCTGATCTGCTCCCTGGACATAAAATTAAATTTTTAACCCCTATTTTTGTAAAAAGATTTAAAAGTTGTATACTTCTTAAAAAATTTTGGCAATCTATAGATGATGTCATAATTTATATAAATACTTTAGAAATTCCTCAATACGATTAAATAATCAATTTAAAAATGACAAATCCAGTAAAAAAAAATAGTTCAATACTTAAGGATGTTAAAACTCTTTTTATTTGGATAATAATTTCTTTAATTATACGATGGCAAGTAATTGAGCCAAGATGGATACCTTCAGGTTCTATGCTTCCTACCCTTCAAATTCAAGATAAAATTTTGGTTGAAAAATTAACTCCTAAAATTACCTCTAAATCAAATCTTTCTAAATTAAAAAATAAAATAATAGTTTTTAATGTACCAGAACAATTAATTGAAGCGGGGTATGAATCTGATATTGCATTAATCAAAAGGGTAATCGGAATACCTGGGGACAAAGTAGAAGTAAAAGAGGGTATTTTATATATAAATAATATTGCTCAAAATAATTTTAATTCTGATATGAATATTAACTATACAACTGGGCCATACGTTGTTCCTGAGAAGTCATTATGGGTAATGGGAGACAATAGAAATAACAGTATGGACTCACATATATGGGGATTTCTTCCTTTTGAAAAAGTAATTGGAAAGGCTATTTTTAGATATTGGCCATTAAATAATATTGGTCCTATACAATTCCCTGTTCTTAATATTTTAGGTTAAGGGGTTCATGGTGTTGTAGTGTTTTTATAAGTTGAAGTTGCATAAATGTTCAATCCTGAATTTCTAGCTACTGAAAATAATGATCCAAATGATGATAATGATTTAATTCAATATCTACAAAAACAGTCACCAGAGGTTTTGCAGAGAGTTGCTAAATCAGCTAGTGAAGATATTCAAGAAATCATAAGGCACAATGTTCAAGGGCTTCTTGGGATGTTGCCATCTGATCAGTTTGATGTCAAAATAACATCTTCAAAAGACAACATCGCTAATTTACTTTCTTCTGCGATGATGACAGGATATTTCTTAAGGCAAATGGAGCAAAGGAAAGAGCTCGAACAAACCCTAAAAAGTGATCAAGATATGTCTATTGAAGAAGAGTAAATCATTACATATTTACTTCTTTCGGAATTATCCCCAATTTAAATAATCTACTATATAAATTAA
Source organism: Prochlorococcus sp. AG-673-M19 (assembly GCA_003211115.1). Classification (GTDB taxonomy): domain Bacteria; phylum Cyanobacteriota; class Cyanobacteriia; order PCC-6307; family Cyanobiaceae; genus Prochlorococcus_A. Next base: position 17,644 of record QCTP01000001.1, on the reverse strand, counting down.
TAAGGAATTTATTATCTTCTGGTGATTTGTCCCATTTATCTGAATTAATTTCATCTATCAAATTCTGGCAATCTTCTTCTCTAAAATTAATAGGAGTAGAATAATGAGCTGATATCAAATATTCCATATTTTTATAAGTTTTAATTTTTTCTAACCATCTAAGAAGTACTTGTTTGGATCGAGGAAAAATTAAATTTTTCAAAACAGGAGCAATCTGAATCTTTGGAATATCCTTACCCATTATTTCAACTAAAGATGATTCCCAGTCTTTATCCCACATAAACGGATAAATACCAAAATGTGATTTCTTATTTCGAAGACCCTTTTTAAAAGAGTATTTGATAATTTGTTTCAGAGAGGGGATATTTAATTTTCCTGGTTTTAAAAAAGATGAAAATAATACAATTCTTGCCCAACCTTTTTTTCTGGATTCAACAGTATCAATAATAGGTTCATCCCCTCGATCTCTTGAATGAAATAATAATGGAGTAGGGTCGAAGTCAAAGATTTCTGGAGGTTTTGAATCGATGCCAACTATAGCGTCTGTAACATGAAACGTCCTAGTTGAAAGATGAAAAAAACTCACCTCCTGATAAGTTCCAAGTCCTAAATTTAAAGGCCCTAGAGAAGACCATTTAAAACCTTCTTCATATGGAATGCCATCTTCAAAAAGTATCTTTGTCTTTTTTGATGGAATCCCTATAAAATCCAAAGGGAGATTAAGAGGAAAACTCCATTGGCCAGGACATAACCAAATCTCGGCATCCTTAAAAACTCTTGCAAGTGCAGGTAATCCAATTTTATGTTCTAATCCAGAAGCACTAGGGAGCACAATTGTTTTTACTTTCCCAAAAATAGAAATTAATTTTTCTAGTTCATTTACGAGTTCCTTAGTAGGTGGTAAGGGGTTAATTAGCATTAGTCCATCATTAACCTTAATTATTGTCATTCTGATTGGAACAGCCACGTAATATAAGCCCTGAATTTGCTCCAAGGACCATATTTCATTAGGAATTATTTCTCTTAGAATAGTTTTCTTTTTTCCATATGGATATAGAGGGAATAAAGGCCACCAATTCCAAGTTTTATTATTTAGATCATTGTCCATTACTACTAATAATTAGAAAATAATTTTTTAAATTTAAATATCCCATATCTAGGAGCAAATAAAAAAGCAAATAAAAAAATAAACGTTTGAATTAATACGATTGAGCCGCCAGTTTCAAGATCGAACCAAAAGCTAAAATATATTCCTAAAACACTTGAAATGATGGCACTAATTACTGAAATGATAGTCATATTATCAAACTTATCTGTCAATAAATAAGCTGTAGCTCCAGGAGTAATCAGCATTGCGACAACCAAAACTATCCCAACGGATTGTAATCCAACTACAGCAGCTAAAGACAAGCATGTGAGTAATAGATAATGAAGAAATAAAACGTTAATTCCTACTGTTTTTGCGTGTCTTGGATCAAAGCAATAAAGAATTAAGTCTTTCCTGAAAATTGATAATAGTATTACCACCAATAAAGAAATAAATACAGTTTGTTTAACGTCTGACAAAGAAATACCTAGAGGGCTGCCAAAAAGAATTGAATGAAGATCTATATTACTTTTAATCTTTGAAACTAAAACAATTCCAAGAGCAAAAAAACCTGTAAAAACCAAGCCTATTACAGTATCTTCCTTAACTCTTGACTTTTGTTTAACAAATCCAATTAGAGCTACAGAACCTACACCAAAAATGAATGCCCCTAAGGAGAAAGGTAGTCCCAAAGCATAAGCCACGACAACACCAGGCATTACAGAGTGAGATACTGCATCTCCCATTAAAGCCCACCCTTTAAGAGTTAAATAACTAGATAAAAATCCACATACAGCAGCTACTAATGAACTCATCAATAGAGCTTTTCTCATAAATTCATGAGATAAAGGATCAGCTATAAAAGAAGTTATATTTGTAGATAAAAAGCATACATCCATATAACTAGATTTTATGATTCAGGTCCAAACAAAACATCTGGCGACATCCCTCCAAAAGTACTTGTAATATTTTCTGGAGTAAATACTTCCGAAGTCTCTCCATATGCAACAACTGTCTTATTTATTAAAAGAACCAAATCGCAAAATTCTCGAACATGAATCATATCGTGAGTAGATAGCAAAATTGTTTTTCCCTCATTTTTAAATTGAATAAATAATTCTGAGATAAGTTTCTCAGTTCTAATATCAACTCCCGCAAAGGGTTCATCAAGTAACAGTATTGAGGCTCTTTGTGCAATAGCTCTCGCTAAAAAAGTTCTTTTCCTCTGTCCCCCGGATAAGTTGCCAATTGGGGTAGATGAAAGCTCTATAAGATCAACCCGCTCAATAGCGTCCTTAACAGCCTGAATATCAGATTCTCTTTGAGATCTAAGAATATTCATTGAGCCATATCGACCCATCATTACAACATCCCAAACACTTACAGGAAATTGACTATCAATACCTTCATTTTGAGGAACATATGCAATTGCCTGATCTTGTTGAGCAATTCTTAAAGACTCACCATTTATTCTTATTTTGCCTTTTGAAATATTTACAAACCCAGTTAAAGCATTAAAAAAAGTTGTTTTACCAGCACCATTCATTCCTACTAATCCACAAATTTGGCCGGACTTTAATCTTAAATTCGCATCATATAACGCGACTTTACCGTGATAATCAACACAGATATTTTCTGCCTCAATTCTATAATCTTTATAATTAGATTCTTTCATATTTTTAGTTGAGGCCTTTTTTAATAAGAGTCAAATTTTTTTGAAGCATTTTTAAATAAGTATTCGCGCTACCATTATCTTTGGATAGCGAATCAACAAAAAGATCTCCTCCGTAATTTGCTCCTGTTTCACTAACCACAATCATTTGTGATTCATTATTTACAGTACTCTCGCAAAAGACAGATGGAATATTTTTATTTTTTACCAAAGAAATTGTTCTTGCCATTCTTTTGGGTGTGATTTGACTTTCAGCATTAACTGGCCATAAATAAGCTTCTTTTAATCCGTAATCATTGGTGAGATAAGAAAATGCTCCTTCACAAGTTACTAGATACCTATTGTTTTTCTCAAGATTATTAATAAAAAGTGAGAAATCTTTATCTAATTGAGCGATTTTATTCTTATAAATTTGTCCATTATTTTTAAAGGATTCTGCTTTAGATGGTTTTATTTCTGATAAAGAATCAACAATAATATCTACATAAATCATTCCTCTTTTTGGGGAAATCCACGCATGAGGATTAGGTTTCCCTTTATAAAAATCTTCACTTATAAAAATCGGATCCAATCGATCAGAAATAGTTACTCTTTTGACTTTTAAGTTAGAAACAAATTTTTCTGCCCATAATTCAAACCCAAATCCATTATCAATAAAAACTGAGGCTTTAGAGGCTTTTATTAGATCACTTGGAGTTGGTTGATAACCATGAACTTCTATTCCTGGTTTAGTTATTGACCTAACAATAAAATCATCCTTAGCAACATTTTCAATGATATCTGCAAGAACTGTAAAACTTGCCAAAATCACTTCTTTATTAGATTCTTTTTTATATGAAGTTCTTTTACAAGAAGTTATAGTAAGACAAATCAAAAAAGATAAAAATAAGAATAAAAAGTTTTTTTTCATTTTTTTACAACGACGAAAAGATTATGAATTTTTAAGTAAGTCTCATTAATGGGTTTTTTAATTCTGTTATTAAAGATTTCCAATTTATTTTTTCATTTTCAAAGGCTCTTTCTACAATCTTTTCTGAGTTTTCTTTTATAAATTCCAGATCAGGTTCTGATACTCCTTTTGTTATCGCCATGAAATCTGCCAAAGAAGTAGATACCACCCTTGTTAAGTATGCTGCGCTTATTGCTTGGAATGCTCCAGTTACTAACCAATTTGGTCCATGCAATTTTGTTAAACCTATCAAAGTCTGACCGCTCCATTCAATAACTCCCTGTGCAATTGCGGTCTTTATTATTTGTTTAGATACTTTATCCAATATTTCTGGAGACCATTTACATCCCCATATAGATTTGATTTCTTTAATCATTAAGGAATTTAAAACAGTCATTGATAAAACATCAATTGATGGAATCGGAGACAAGAAAACAGAAGTCGCCACAATAACTTGATTTCTCCTCTGTAAATCTCTTAATTGAATTCTTCTTATTCCCTCAATCTCAGATTGCCAGTTGGTATGTAATCTCTTCAAAAGTCTTTTTTTAGTATTTTCAATATTGTTACTTGAACTTATAAAAAACTTACGCAAAGAAAAAGGTATATTTGCCAATTTATTTTTAGTTATATCAAAACTAATTATTCTTTTTTCATATTCTTCTGAAATCTGAGCTTTTAGTTCATCAATTTTATTGTCTGCATCTAATCCATTTTTATATAAAGCGACTAACCAAATAGGCATACTTTTAGGCAGTTTTTCTAACCACAAAAAATCATTTGCAGATAGAGGTAACTTTAAAAAATACAAAATAGCATCGCTATTTAAAATTTCATCAGGAACAATTTCAGAAGAATTATATTTTGGAAGTTTTTCAATAAAATTCAAGTCAAATTTATCTTCTTTAAAGTGATTTTTGAATAATGCCATATTCGAATCATAATTTTTCTGACCGATACAATAAATCTCTTCTTTTTTTTCTCTATTAAGTATTAATTCAAGAGATTTTTGCCTTTTATTATTTTGTTTTTCCAAATTATTATTCGATTCAAGTTCCTCAAAGAATTCTAAATCTTCATTACAAAGTTTTGTCCAACCAACTAAGTCCTTTGGCTCATTAAATTTTGGCTTTTCATTCTTTAGATAAAAATATCCACCAAAACATAAAATGAAAAACCCTATAGAACCACCTGAAAAATTTATTAAATCACTCAAAAACCATTCTCCAAAACCTAATAAAAGTAAAATTATAAATATATTTTTTTTAGGAAACTTTATTAAATCCTTTAAAAGGTTTTCTTTACTAATATCAAACACAATACTTTAATATTCTTCATTTACTCTAATGCAAGTTGTGAATGAAAAAAAGCAAAATTAAATAACTCTTTAACTAAAGATAAAAATTTTTTAGATTCAATCTATGACTTATTGCATAACTGGGTGGTAAATTAATAGACTGTTTAGATAAATAATTATTAAGATGTCAAATTCCAATTACGGTAATAATCCTGGTCAAGAGAACTATAGAAGTCGAAGTAATAACGATAGGTCTAACTTTATCAATAGATCTGGAGGGAAAAGAGATGGAGGCGGATTTCGAATTAGGTTAAGTGATAATGAGATGAGAGCGGTAAAATCAATTCAAGATACTTTCCAACTTAAATCTACAGTCGCTGTTCTAGGCTTTTCAGTTAGAACACTCAGCGAAATGATTGAAGATAAGGAATTAATGGAAACAATTGCGAAATTTGCAAAAAATAATAAAAAATCCTCTTCACCTTATAAATCAATAACTTCTGAAAACAAAAGTAAAAAAGTAGCACCTGATCCTTTCGCAAGGCCAGTTAAAAATATTACTAGCGAAGAGATTAAACCAAATAGAGAAGAAAATAAAGAAGAAGTCAAAGAAGAAATTAAAGAAGAAGTTGATGACAAATAAAAAAAGAATTCTTTCTGGGGTTCAACCTACAGGAGATTTACATATTGGAAACTGGCTTGGTGCAATTAATAATTGGGTATTACTTCAAGAGCAATATGAAACATTTCTCTGTGTTGTTGATTTACATGCAATAACTGCCGAATATAATCCCAAAGAGTTATCTAAAAACACTCTCTCTACTGCAGCTTTGTATGTTGCTTGTGGGATAGACCCTAAAATATGTTCAATTTTTGTCCAAAGTCAGATTTCTGCTCATTCAGAACTTTGTTGGATACTAAATTGCATGACCCCAATAAATTGGATGGAAAGAATGATTCAATTCAAAGAAAAATCCATACAAAAAGGGAATAATGTATCTATTGGACTATTTGATTATCCAATCCTGATGGCTGCTGACATCCTTCTATATGATGCCGACTTCGTTCCAGTCGGGGAAGATCAAAAACAACATCTTGAACTTGCCAGAGATATTGCACAACAGAGAATTAATGCCAAATTTAGTAAGGATAAAAATATATTGAAAATTCCTCAGCCAATAATTATGAAGAATGGATCAAAAATAATGAGTTTAATTGATGGTTCAAAAAAGATGAGTAAAAGTGATCCTAATGAAGGCAGTCGTATTAACTTGTTAGATGCTCCTGAAATAATCACAAAAAAAATAAAAAGAGCTAAAAGTGATAGTTTTGTTGGAATGGAATTTAATAACCCTCAAAGAGCGGAATCTAAAAATCTTCTGATGATTTATTCAATATTATCCGGAAAAGAAATTTCTCAATGTGAAAATGAATTCTCAGAGACTGGATGGGGTACATTTAAAAAATTAATTACTGAACAACTTATAGAATCGTTAGAACCTATTCAAGAAAAATATAACCTTTTAATTAGTGATCCATATCAACTAAATAATATTCTCCTAGAAGGCAAGGATAAGGCTGAGGTTCAAGCAAATAAAACTCTTAAAAGAGTTAAATCAAAATTAGGATTTTTTGAAATGGAGAAATAAATTATGCCAGTAATAACTTTGCCAGATGGTTCCCAAAAGATTTTCGAAAGATCTGTAACGATTCTAGAAATTGCCCAGAGTATTGGAGCTGGGTTAGCTAAAGCTACAATTGCAGGAAAAGTGAATGAAGTTCTTCTTGATGCGACTCTTCCAATCAAAAATGATTCCAAAGTTGTAATAATTACATCTAAAGACAAAGAAGGCATTGAGATAATTAGACATTCTTTTGCTCATCTTATTGGTCATGCGGTTAAACAAATCTATCCAAATATAAAAATGGCAATTGGTCCTGTAATTGAAGATGGCTTTTACTACGATATTTTTTCAGAATATAGATTTACCCCTGAGGATTTAATAAAAATCGAAAAAAGAATTAATAACTTAATAAAAACAAATTATTCGGTGGAGATTTTACAAGTTACCAAAAAAGAAGCAATAAAAACTTTTCAAGAAAGAGATGAAACTTTTAAATTAAGAATAATTGATGAGATTCCTGATGAAGGTCTAATTAATTTATATAAACACGAAGAATATATTGACATGTGTAGAGGGCCCCATGTTCCAAATACAAGGCATCTACGACACTTTAAGTTACTTAAATTATCTGGTTCATACTGGAGAGGCAATAGTGAAAATGAATCATTGCAGAGAATATATGGAACTGCCTGGGCTAAAGAAAAAGAACTCAATGATTACTTAACAAGAATTGAAGAAGCTGAAAAAAGAGATCATAGAAAACTTGGGAAAAAACATTCACTATTTCATATACAAGAAGAATCTCCAGGTATGATTTTTTGGCATCCAAAAGGATGGACAATCTACCAAGTACTTGAAAAATACATCAGAGAAATACTTAAAAAAAATAATTATCTAGAAATTAAAACCCCTCAAGCTGTAGATAAATCTCTTTGGGAAAAATCTGGTCATTGGGAAAAATTCAGAGACGATATGTTCACTACCGCATCAGAAAATAGAACTTATGCAATTAAACCAATGAATTGCCCATGCCATATTCAAGTATTTAATCAAGGTTTAAAAAGTTATAAAGATTTACCTATTCGTCTTGCTGAATTTGGTTCTTGTCATAGAAATGAGCCATCTGGTGCATTACACGGATTAATGAGAGTAAGAAATTTTACTCAGGATGATGCACATATCTTCTGTACAGAAGAACAAATTCAAGATGAGGTGTCTACTTTTATTGATCTTGTTTTCGAGGTTTATAAAACTTTTGGTTTTGATGAAATTATTATCAAATTATCAACTCGTCCTGAAAAGAGAGTAGGTAGTGAGGAGATTTGGGATAAATCAGAAGAGGCTCTTACCAAGGCTCTTGATAAAAAAAGTTTAAAATGGGAACTACAACCTGGAGAAGGTGCTTTTTATGGTCCTAAAATTGAATTCTCATTAAAAGATTGTCTTAATAGAGTCTGGCAATGTGGAACTATTCAAGTTGATTTCTCCATGCCTATAAGATTAGATGCAACTTTTGTAGACATTGATAATGAGAAAAGAAATCCAGTAATGCTTCACAGGGCAATTTTGGGATCTTTTGAAAGATTTATCGGAATCTTAATTGAACAATATGAAGCTAAATTTCCAATCTGGCTCGCACCTTATCAAATAATTCTGTTGAGCATTACCGATAGAAATATAGAAAAATGTTTAATGTTTAATCAATTAATAAATAATGAGGGATATAGATCAAAAGTTGATATTAGAAATGAAAAAATAGGATACAAAATAAGGGAGGCAACTATAGGAAGAATTCCACTAATTGCAGTTATTGGCGATAAAGAAGAAAAAGTTGATTCGGTTGCTTTAAGAGCCTTGAATGGAAAAAATTTAGGAGTTTTTAAATTAAATGATCTTTACAAATTTATGGATAAATTAATAGAAAAGAAAGGAAGAACAGAATAATTTTGAATAGATGAATTTTCTTGCTTGTGATCTAGGAGGTACAAAGGTTCTTTTGGGAATTTTCAAAAAGGATATTAATACCAATTCTCCAAAACTAATCTTAAAAAAAAAATATAAATCTTTAGAATGGAATTCGTTTGAATTAATTTTAGAAGATTTCCTTCATAGTGAATGTAAAAACATTACTCATCCTTTTTCGGCTTGTTTCGCAGTAGCAGGTCCTATATCTAACAACAATGCAAAAATTATTAATTTGTCATGGAATATTTCTGGAGATGGAATAAAAAGGAAATTTAAATTTAAAAGTTGCGAACTAGTAAATGATTTTGCAGTACAAATATATGGAATCCCTTTTTTAAAAAAAACTCAATATTATACAATTCAAAATGGAAACCACTCAACCGGCACTAACAAAGATTTGCATGCCATTGTGGGAGCAGGAACTGGTCTAGGCATTGCAAGAGGCATAATATATGAAAGTAATGTGAAAGTTTTAGCTAGCGAGGGTGGTCATGTTGAATACTCACCAAAGTCAGAATTAGAATGGGAATTAAAGAATTGGCTCAAAAATTTTTTAAAAGTTGAAAGGATATCATGTGAAAGGATTATAAGTGGTACTGGGTTATCAAGAATAGCCGAATGGAGACTAAGTAAACCTGATGCTAAAAAACATCCTCTTCGAAAATACTTAAAAGAATTGAAAATTTCTAATAATTTGAGAAAAGAATTTCCTGAAAAAATATGTAATCTTTCTAATAAGGGAGATAGCCTTATGGTTGAAGTAGAGAGGATATGGTTAGATGCTTATGCCTCTTTATTGGGAGACGTTGCACTTCAAGAATTGTGCTTTGGAGGGTTATGGATTTCTGGAGGTACCGCTCCAAAACATTTGATAAACTTTAAATCAAGTTTATTTATGAAACAATTTTCAGATAAAGGAAGATTAAAAGATATTCTTAAAAATATACCTATACATGTAATCTTAGATGAAGAGTTTGGACTATTTAGCGCAGCCTGCAGAGCAAAAATGCTTTTAAAATAGGATAATATTTTTATATGTCTTCTCCAGAAGTAGGGAAAAAAATAATAGTAACAGTTCCTTCTACAACTGCTAATCTAGGTCCTGGATTCGACTGTCTTGGAGCAGCATTAGATTTATATAACGAATTTATATTTACAAGAATAGATGGCGGCGGAGATCGATTTGATTTAATAATGGAAAGTACCGATGGTAATCATTTACGAGGAGGGCCAGAAAACTTAGTTTTTAGAGCTGCTCAGAAAGTATGGGAAAGTGCCAATATCGAACCTTTCGCCCTTGAAGCCAGGGTAAAATTAGCAGTCCCCCCAGCTCGCGGACTAGGGAGTAGTGCTACAGCAATAGTTGCAGGATTAATAGGAGCAAATGCAATTATGAACTCTCCTTTAGCAAAAGAAAAACTTCTAGAACTTGCAATTGATATTGAAGGTCATCCTGATAATGTAGTTCCTTCTCTTTTGGGGGGCCTTTGTTTAACGGCTAGGTCATCTTCCCATAGATGGAGAATTATTAGATGTGACTGGCACGATTCCATCAAAGTAGTAGTAGCAATACCGGCTATTCGACTTAGTACAAGTGAAGCTAGGAGAGTAATGCCTAAGAATGTACCTATTTCTGATGCAGTAACAAATATGGGGGCACTTACTTTATTACTTAACGGCTTAAAAACAGGCAATGATGAATTAATAAAAGAGGGAATGTTTGACAAATTACATGAACCATATCGATGGAAGCTTATTAAAGGTGGATTGGAAGTTAAAGATGCCGCACTAAAAGCAGGTGCTTTAGGTTGTGCAATTAGTGGAGCAGGGCCAAGTATCCTAGCTTTGTGTAAAAAGGAAAATGGTAGAGAAGTAAGTCAAGCTATGGTAAAAGCTTGGGAAAAGTCAGGCGTAGCAAGTAGAGCTCCATATTTAAACGTACAAACAACAGGAAGTGAATTCAAGGATATCTCTGGTAAGTAGTTTTACTTAGACGTTTTTAATGTTATAGTCTCAAGCTAGAACAACTTCAACTAGAATAAAAAAATTATTCATTATATTGATGAATTTCGAATCTTTTCCTTGGCTTTCCTCTATTGTTTTATTACCCTTAATTGGGGCATTGATAATGCCTTTTTTAAGTTCTAAGGAAGGGGAAGATAATACACTCCCAAGAAATGTCTCATTAAGTTTTTTATTTATAGATTTTTTACTAATAATTGGAGTACTTTTCCAAAAATTTGATACTACAAATAGTACCCTGCAACTTGTTGAAAGAGCAATTTGGCTACCCTCAATAGGCTTGGAATGGTCTCTAGGTGTAGATGGATTATCTGCACCGTTAGTAGCTTTGAGCGGATTAATTACATTTTTATCAGCTGCAGCGAGTTGGAAGATAAAGAAAAAATCTAATTTATATTTTGCTCTTTTATTAGTTCAGGCTTCAGCTCAGGCACTAGTTTTTCTTTCTCAAGATTTCTTATTATTTTTCTTAGCTTGGGAATTAGAATTGGTTCCCGTTTATCTTCTTATTGCTATTTGGGGCGGTAAGAAAAAATTATATGCAGCTACAAAATTTATTCTTTATACTGCCCTAGCCTCCTTACTAATACTTATAAGTGGACTTGCACTTGCCTTGAGCGGCGATACATTTACCCTAAATCTTACCGATTTAACAAATAAACATGTTACGGGTAGTCTCGCATTATTATCTTATCTAGGATTTCTAATAGGTTTTGGAGTAAAACTTCCTATCTTCCCATTGCATACTTGGTTGCCTGATGCTCATGGAGAAGCTAATGCACCAGTTTCAATGTTACTAGCGGGAATCCTTTTAAAGATGGGGGGATATGCTCTCTTAAGATTCAATGTTCAAATATTACCCGAAGTGCATCTACAACTTGCGCCTGCTTTAATAATTCTTGGAATAATCAACATAATTTATGGAGCCTTAAATGCATTTGCGCAAGATAACGTAAAAAGAAGAATCGCATGTAGTTCAGTGAGTCATATGGGATTTGTTCTTCTAGGTATTGGAGCAGTTGACGCTTTAGGCATAAGCGGAGCAATGCTTCAAATGATAAGTCACGGACTTATAGCAGCAGCAATGTTCTTTGTTACAGGATCCTTCTATGAAAGAACAAATACTCTATCAATTCCAAATATGGGTGGTTTAGCGAAGGTCTTACCAATAACATTTGCTTTTTTCTTGGCGAGCTCATTAGCATCTCTTGCCTTGCCTGGAATGAGTGGGTTCATAAGCGAAATCACTATATTCTTAGGCATAACAAGTCAAGAGGGTTTTAGCTCTCTATTTAGATCGATTACAATTCTTATTGCAGCAATTGGTCTTGTGCTTACACCAATATACCTTCTTTCGATGTGTAGAAGAGTATTTTTTGGGCCTAGAATTCCTGCATTAGCTACGGTAAGAGAAATGAATGGTAGAGAATTAACCATTGGTTTCAGTTTATTATTACCTACTTTAGTAATAGGTTTTTGGCCAAAAATAGCAATAAATTTATATGAATCTTCAACCAATGCTCTCAGTCAACAATTAACTTTAGCTAAGTTAGTTGGATTAATATCAAACATTAGTCAATTTTAATATTCAATCAAATGGAAACTTCGATTTTTAATTGTGGAGAATTGCCAGAGTTTAAAAAATTCACTCCAGATAGAATTAATAAAGAATTTCCAAGTGTAATAGAAAAAATAAATTTAGATTTCAAAAATATTGAAAATTTTTTATCTAATTATTTAAACCATGAAAATTTGGAATGGGAGAAAGTAATTAATCCATTAAATGAAGTCAATGAGATTCTTAGATGGAGTTGGGGAGTTATAAGTCATCTTAATGGAGTAAAAAATTCTGAAAGTTTAAGAGAAATTTACTCAAAGTTTTTACCTGAAATTATTAATCTAAGTAATAAGTTTGGACAAAGTAAAATTATTTATACTGCATTAGTAAAGCTTAAAGAAACAAATAATTTTGATCAAATCAAAAATAGAATTTTAGACAAAGAAATCCTCGAAATGAAACATCGCGGTATCTCACTTAACATAGAGGATCAAAAAGAGTTTAATATTATTTCCGAAGAGCTTGGAAAATTATCTACTACTTTTAGCAATAATGTTTTAGATGCCACTAATGCTTGGTCATTAATCTTAAATGATAAATCTCAAATAGATGGCCTTCCGGCGAGGGTTTTGGAATTAATGTCAATTTCAGCTCATAAGTACTTAAAAAAAGACGGAGAAGCTGACTCAAAAAACGGCCCTTGGAAATTAAGTTTAGATATACCCACTTATACTGCATTTATGACATATGCAAATGATCGGAATCTAAGGGAAAGATTTTATAAAGCTTTCGTTAGCAGAGCCTCTGATGGAGAAAAAAATAACTCTCAAATTATTGAAGAAATCCTATCTCTTCGGACTAAACAAGCTAAGCTTCTTGGTTATGAAAGTTGGGCAGAATTGAGTCTTTCAACAAAAATGGCAAAGGAAATTAAAAATGTGGAAAAACTTTTAGAAGAGTTAAGAAAGCCTGCTTATAAAACAGCCCAAAATGAACTAGAAATACTTAATAAGTTTGCAAAAGATAATGGGTTTTCAAAGTTAGAGTCACTTAAACCATGGGATATTAGTTATTGGTCTGAGCTCCTCAGAAAGGAAAAGCTTAATTTAGATCAAGAAGCACTTAGGCCCTGGTTCCCTCTTAACGATGTTTTAAAGGGTCTTTTTAATCTTAGTGAAAAGCTCTTCAAAATTAAAGTAGTCGAAGCAAGCAATGAAGTTCCAGTTTGGAATAATGACGTTTTGTTTTTTAATATCCTTAATAAAGATGATGAAAAAATAGCTTCATTTTACCTCGACCCCTACTCCCGTCCTGAATCAAAGCGTGGAGGTGCATGGATGGATGAATGTCTTAACAAAAATACTATTGGTAGAAATACATTGCCTGTTGCATATTTAGTTTGTAATCAAACGCCGCCATCCAAAAATAAACCAAGTTTGATGAGTTTTGATGAGGTTCAAACTCTTTTCCACGAATTTGGGCATGGTCTGCAACATATGCTTACCACGGTAAATCTTCCACAAGCAGCGGGTATTAATAACGTCGAATGGGATGCAGTTGAACTTCCTAGTCAATTCATGGAAAATTGGTGTTTTCATAAAAATACCTTATTAAATATTGCGAGGCATTATGAAACAGGAGAAAGATTATCTGACGAAAATTTCGAAAAATTGGTAAGAAATAGAACTTTTAATTGCGGAATGGCTACTCTTAGACAATTACATTTTGCAATTACAGATCTAAGATTGCATAGTAATATTAATAGCAATAAGGGTAAAAACTCTGATGAGATCCGAAAAGAAATTGCTATACAAACAACCGTAATTCCTCCTATCCAAGAAGATAAGTTCCTCTGCTGTTTTAGTCACATATTTGCAGGAGGTTACTCAGCTGGATATTATTCTTACAAATGGGCTGAAGTATTAAGTGCAGATGCTTTTTCGATGTTTGAAGAGGCGGATTTAGAAAATAATAAAAACATAAGTGAAATAGGTGAGAAGTTTAAAGATACAATTTTAAGTCTAGGTGGAAGTTTATCTCCTTTAGAGGTTTTTAAATTATTTAGAGGGAGAGAACCAAAAACCGATTCTTTAATCAGGCACTTAGGTCTATCAACTTCTACCTAATAAGTTTGTTGATAATTTTTTCGACCGCTTCAGGATTCCTTACTAAATTTTTATGTTTATATATTTTTAAAGATATTTTTTCACCCGAATTTAAATTTGCTCTCCATCCTGGGAAAACCATAATGTCCCAATAAGTAAAAAAACTAATACAATCAATACCTTTCAGAAGATAATCGTATTTAGAAAGATCTCTTAATAAAAAACTACTTATTTTCATTTCTGATATTCCTCTAAAAGGATATTTAGGTACTAATTGTGAAGATAGAGTTCCATTATGAGGCGAGCCAACAGTTATAAATTTTCGGGTTCTTTTGTAACCATTAAATTTTTTAATCCAATACCTTCCAATTATTCCTCCCATTGAAAAACCCAAAATATCAATTTCTTTTTCTAAACCATATTTATCTAAAATTAAGTTATTCAATATATTTGTTAATTCAATAATAGATGTTATTCCATATTTATGTTTTAAAGTTGGAGCAAAATATTCAATTCCTAATTCATCAAGTTTAGCGGTAATAGAAGAAAAGATATTTGATGTATTCCAGAGACCATGAATTAAAATTATTGGATTTCTTTTTGAAAAAACCATTAATTATTTTTAAAATCTCTTACTATTGAAACCTCTCCATCGAAGCCATCGATTGGAGGTTTACATTTGGTTAATATAATTTTAATCCGGCTAACTTGAAATTCTGCATTAATAATTTTTAAAATTTCATCTGAATATTTCTCTATCGTAAAGCAATATATTTTCTTAGATTGATACTTTAATATTTCAACTAATTTTGAATAATCAATGGTTTTTTTAATATCATCATTTTGAGTACAATAATTAAAATCAGTCCATAAATATACATCTAATTTAAAAAGTTGTCCTAATCCTCTTTCTTCTTCTAAGACACCAACTCTCGCCCAAAGTTTAATATTCTCAATTTTTAAATATGTTTCCATTTTTAAAAGTTTTAAATATCTTTATGTGTATAAATTGATTTACCACATGAAAAATCATCCACAATATGGCCTTGGCCTCTTAAGAAATACTTATAAGTTACTAACCCCTCAAGTCCTACTGGACCTCTTGGGGGTAATGTCTGAGTAGATATCCCAACTTCTGCCCCAAAGCCATATCTAAAACCATCTGCAAATCTTGTTGAGCAATTATGAAATACGCCTGAACTATCAATCTCACTCATAAATTTATTAGCACTACTTATATTTTCAGTAATTATTCCATCTGTATGTTTTGAACTAAATTTTTGTATATGAGCAATTGCTTCTTCTAAATTTTCAACAATTTTTATAGAGAGAATCAGATCTAAATATTCAGTTTGCCAGTCCTCGTGATTAGCTTCAAAATGAACACCTAGTTGAACAGCTTTTTTATCTCCAATCAATTTAACTTCTTTAGAATTATAAATTGGGATAGCTTTTTTCAAAAAGTCAGAGGCTATGTCTTTATGTATTAAAAGAGTCTCAACAGCATTACATGCAGCTGGATATTGTATCTTGCTGTCTAAAGCCACTTTTAAAGCAACATCAAGATTTGCTTGATTATCTATATATAAATGACAAATCCCATCAGCATGACCTAAAACAGGAATTCCTGTGTTCTCCTGTATAAATTTTACTAGTTGATTACTTCCTCTTGGGATAATTAAATTTATAAATTTTTCTAACTTAAGCATCGCCATACTATCTTTTCTACTTGTTAACAGACAGATTGTATTTTCATCAAGATTTGATTTTTGCAATCCCTTCTTTAGTGCATAAACTATTGCAAGATTGGTAAAGTTTGCTTCACTTCCCCCTTTAAGCATTACTCCATTCCCAGATCTGATCGCCAAAGAACTTATTTGCATTACAGCATCTGGTCTAGATTCAAAAATCACCCCTAATACGCCAATTGGAACTGTTTTTCTTTCTAGAATAAGTCCTTTAGAAAGTTCCTTTTTAATTTGAACTTGGCCTACTGGATCTAACAAATCCCCAACTTTCCTAACACCTTCGATACCTAGATTTAGTTTTTCTTTTGATAACTTTAATCTAGAAAGTAAGGCCTTTGAAATTCCTTTATTCTCTGCTTTTTTATAATCTTTAATATTAGCCTCAATTATTTCTTTAGAGCTTTTTTCTAAAGAATCAGCCATTAAGTGCAAGGCTCTAATTCTGTCAGTATTATTTGTTTGGCTTGTTTTAATCGAAGCAAAACGAAGTTGCTCTGCTTTTTCTAAAAGATCGTTATCAGGTGTGGGCACTTCAAATATATCAGTCATAATTTAATTTAAATAAACTTAATAATAATTCAAAATAATCATTCTTAAAATTTTTATTTTAGAGATTAATATCTGAAAAACAATTGAACTTGACTTTTCCACTCTCCTTCAGAATCTATAGAACCCAATAATTCAAGGTTTGGATTGGCTTGTAAAGTTAGTATACCAAGAGGTGGTAAATCATCCCTATCTGGAGTAGCTTGAACAGCAAAGTTTACTCTATCAGTAATATCAAGACCTATTTCGGCAATCCAAGCTTGAGAAGACAAACCAGGATTTGAAGATGATTCTTCAGTATCATCTACTTCAAGGTTTTCATTAGAAAAAACATTATTTATTGGTTCGTTATTTTCTATTAAGGCTGGATATAAAGATAATTGGAATTTCTCACTAAATCCATCTGAACTATTTATTTGAGAAATAAATGCTCTATTTATTAAATTTGCAGAGTTTCCTCCTATTAAACCAATAATCTGAGACCTGTTATATCTTGGAGTACTTCTTAGTTGTATCTTTTTATTTTCATCTTCAAATGATAATTGATCTAGGAACCCTTCGTATGATGCCTCAACTTTTATAAGTCTTGTATTACCGATTCCAACAACCCCAAAACCACTTGAACTAACATTCTCATTAAAACCACTTGAAATATTAATATCTTGATTATTCTCATTGATTGGTATTATTGAATCTGGAACTTTACTAATGAGTGAAAAATTAATAAAAGGGACAATTCCGCTTCTTGATGCAAATAATATATAGTTTTCCTTATTTTTATCTAATTTGAATGGTGTTGTATATAAGTTTGCTGTACCTTTGCTTAAATTAATTAGGCCTCTTGCATTTAAATCTTTTCCTACATTTCCATTAAAATTCAAGTCTAACTTAGTATCTAAATAAGCTTTAACTATTCCTGCATATTGAATCCTGAAATCTGGACCAAGTTTTAATCTAAGGTTCTTAAAACTTAAATTCTCAAGATAATCTGGAAGATTTTCTCCCAAAAGAAATGAATTTAAAATGCTCTCATTTGAAATTATTTCGATTTTGTTATCTTTATCCCAATA